>CALPYQ020000057.1 GCA_943327965.2 Singulisphaera sp. GP187 | reverse complement strand
TCCTCAAAATTGAACGGAATTAAGCCGTTGCAGTGGCTGTTTTCGGAGGGCGGAAGACTTGATCGTCCTGGTAAAAGTCAGCATTTTGATTGTCGGACCACCAACTGGGAATGCCCAAAACAGGCGTAGGCAAGAATGGCTTTTGGGCCAATTTGGCAGATTGCAGGTCTTGCGCCAGCCAGGCATCCCACTGAGTCAAAGGAATTGACTGTGGCACTCGCCACAAATGCACGGTAATGGCTTTGTAGGGATTGACCAATTTTTCCAATGCGGCATGACCAAAAATTTGAATCTGCGCATCATGCCAAAGTGAGCGATAGGTCACAAAAGCGGTCTGCCACTGACGGGCCAGTAACGCACCCCAAATAAGGTCGGGCAGTTGAATGAGGCAAGCATTTTCATCAAAGACCGTGACTGCATCGCGCACAGGTCCGCGAACTGCACCCACACCCTGCGCTTGGATGGCGGTCGCTTGCACAAGGTTCAATTGTTTTTTGGCAAGTGGGAAATGCATCCAACACAAGGCATTGAAAAAATCGTGCAAGCCGTCTCGAGTGGGCACGCGCTGGGTGTCATGGATGAACTGCTCGTAGGCCTGACCCTCGGGCAATTCTGATTGCGCCACAAACTGCACGGGGCAATGGGGCCAACCCTTGTTGGCTTGAAGCGCACTCAGTGCGTCGTTGCAGGCCCGATATACAGGCACACCCTCTGCCACCCGAAGACCTAATGGCGAACCCACTTCACGCCAAGCTTGCAGCCATGGCGTGTGCCAATCGATGGCTGCAATTGGCGTTAGACCACTCGCCATGGCAAGGCTTCACCTGAACGCAAGGGTTTGAGGTCGGCTTCGCCAAATTGAAAACTTTCGGGGGGTGTCCAAGATTCACGCTTGAGGCTGATGCTGCCCGTGTTGCGGGGCAGACCATAAAAGTCTGCGCCATTGAAACTGGCAAAAGCCTCCAGTTGGTCTAACTTGCCCACGCTGTCAAAAGCCTCTGCATACATTTCGAGGGCAGCGTGTGCGGTGTAGCAACCTGCACAGCCTGATGCGTGCTCTTTCAGATGCGCTGGGTGGGGCGCGCTGTCGGTGCCCAAGAAGAAACGTGTGTTGCCCGAAGTGGCGGCATTCAGCAAAGCCACGCGATGCGTTTCGCGCTTGAGGACGGGCAAGCAGTAGTAATGCGGCCTGATACCCCCTGTAAAAATAGCATTCCGATTGAACAACAAATGGTGGGCAGTGAGCGTGGCGCCCATGAAGCGATCGGCGGCCATGACGTAGTCGGCCGCGTCTTTGGTGGTGATGTGCTCAAACACAATTTTGAGTTCTGGAAAATCACGGCGCAATGGAATGAGTTGGGTCTCAATGAAGGCTGCTTCACGGTCGAACAAGTCGATGTCGCTGCTGGTCACTTCGCCATGCACCAACAACAACATGCCCACTTTTTGCATGGCCTCGAGGGTGGGGTAAATCTTCTTGAGGTCTGTCACACCCGCATCGCTGTTGGTGGTGGCACCCGCTGGATAAAGTTTGCAAGCCACCACACCTGCCGCTTTGGCTTTGACGATTTCTTCGGGTGGCAAATTGTCAGTCAGGTACAAAGTCATGAGGGGCTCAAACTGAACACCTTCGGGCACTGCCGCCACAATGCGCGCTTTGTAGGCCAACGCCAACTCTGCCGTGGTAACGGGTGGCTTCAAGTTGGGCATGATGATGGCGCGGCCAAATTGGGCCGCGGTGTGGGGCACCACGGTATGGAGCGCGGCGCCATCGCGCACATGCAAATGCCAATCGTCAGGGCGTGTCAGTGTCAGAGTTGATGTCATGGTGTGTTGCCAATCAAGTATTTTGAGATGATGGATCGATGAGGGTCATGAGGTCTTTTTCTGCCAAGCCATATTCACGCACCATGTCGCGGGTGTTGTGTAAGGCTTGCAACAACGCCATGGCTTGAACATACAAGGCTTCGCCTGCAGGCGTCAAAGTGGTGGGGTAAGAGCTGCGGTTAACCAAGTCAGCACCCGCCCAGGCCTCTAAAGACTGAATACGCCTAGAAAAAGCGGGCTGTGTGACATGCCGCAATTGGGCGGATCGGCTGAAACTACGCGTTTCAGCCAAGCTCACAAAGTCTTCAAGCCACTTGGTTTCCATGTCGGCATTATCTCGCAGTTGGCTGCTAGAGAAGCCTCAATTTCAAGCAGCCGAACCCTCCGAAACCGCTTCCGAGTTTTGCTGCAACGCCCACATCTGCGCATAACGGCCATTGAGTTGAAGCAAATGGGCATGGTTCCCGCGCTCAATGATGTGGCCCGCCTCCATCACCAAAATTTCGTGGGCATCGACCACGGTGGACAAGCGGTGCGCAATGACCAAGGTGGTTTTGTTGTTGGCGACGCTGGCCAACTCGGACTGGATGGCACGCTCGTTGGCCGAGTCCAAAGCGGAAGTGGCTTCGTCAAAGACCAAGATGGGCGGATTTTTAAGCAAGGTACGGGCAATGGCCACGCGTTGCTTTTCGCCGCCTGAGAGTTTCAAACCGCGTTCGCCCACAGAGGTGTTGTAGCCTTTGGGGGTGGAGGCAATGAAGTCGTGAATTCGGGCGGCCTTGGCCGCTGTTTCAATTTCATCTTGGGTGGCGCCAGTTCGGCCATAGCCGATGTTGTACGCAACGGTGTCATTGAACAGCACGGTGTCTTGGGGCACGATGCCCAAAGCTTTGCGCACACTGTGCTGCGTCACTTGCCGAATGTCTTGGTCGTTGATACTGATGCGGCCTTGCTGCACATCATAAAAACGAAACATCAAGCGAGCTAAAGTCGATTTGCCAGAACCAGAAGGGCCTACGACTGCCACTGTTTTGCCGGAAGGAATTTCAAAACTGATGTTGTGCAAGATGGGCCGATCGGACTCATAAGCAAACGACACATTTTCAAACTTCAAGTGGGCACTGTGCTGGCAATTGAGGTCTGGGGCATTGGGTGCATCGGCCACTTCGCGCTCACGGTCCATAAGCACAAACATTTTGTCCAGGTCGGTCAAGCTTTGCTTAATTTCTCGGTACAGCACACCCAAGAAATTCAAAGGAATGTAGAGCTGAATCATGAAGGCATTGATCATGACCAAATCGCCTAAAGTCATGCGGCCTTCCACCACGCCTTGCGTGGCGCGCCACAGCATGGCCACCAAAGCCACCGCAATGATGAGCTGTTGGCCCGTGTTCAACAAAGACAAAGAAGTTTGCGCCTTCAGTCGGGCGCGCCTTAAGCGCTCTAAGCTTTGATCGTATCGGTTGGCCTCATAGGCTTCATTGCCAAAGTATTTGACGGTTTCGTAATTGAGCAATGAGTCAATGGCTTTGGTGTGCGCCGCAGAATCAAACTCGTTGGCTGCCTTGCGGAAGTGCGTGCGCCATTCGGTAATGCGGACCGTGAAATAAATGTACAAGCTGAGTGCCGCCAAAGTGATCCAAGCAAACCAGGCATCGAACTTGACCGCCAAAATGGTCAGCACCAATGCCACCTCAATCAGGGTGGGCACAATGCTGTACAAAGAATACGAAATCAGTGACTCAATGCCGCGCACACCTCGTTCAATGTCACGGGTCATGCCGCCCGTTTGGCGCGCCAAATGGAAACGCAAACTGAGGGCATGTAAATGCTGAAAGGTTTCTAAAGCAATGCTGCGTGCCGCACCTTGTGTGGCTTTGGCAAAGACCAATTCTCGAAGTTCAGTGAACGCAGACGTCATGAGCCTGAGGGCGCCATATCCGACCAGCAAAGCCACAGGCACCACCAAGACCAGTGTGGGGTCGTTTGGCTTGAAAGTCATGGCGTCTATCAAGTTTTTAAGCAAGATAGGCACGCTGACATTGGCCAATTTGGCACCCACCATGAACAACAAAGCCGCTGCAACCCGCCATTTGTAGGTGAGCAAATAGGGCAGCAATCTTTTCAGGGTTTGACTGTCATTGTCTGTATTTTTGTTTTGCTGCAAGTCTTTGGCATTGCTTGCGGGAGCGGTCGAGCTTTCACCGTGATGGCGCATGGGTCACAATCTGAGTCAGAATCAAGCCCTCATTGTGCCCTTGTCTGCTGCCCTTCCAAGGAATGATTGTCATGCTCCCTTCAGAAAAAGTTACTTTGCCCACCGACCAAGAGTTGGTTCTTAAGGTCATTCCCATGCCCGCGGACTGCAACGCCAATGGCGACATCTTTGGCGGCTGGGTCATGGCCCATGTGGACATGGCAGGTTCGGTCTTGTCTGCAAGGCGCGTGCAAGGTCGCATGGCCACTGTGGCGGTGAATGAATTTATCTTCAAACAGCCGGTCAAAGTGGGCGATATCCTGTCTTTTTTCTCACGCATCATCAAAGTGGGACGCACCTCCATCACGGTTCAAGTGGAGGTCTATGCCGAGCGCTTCAAAATGCAAGGGCAATTTATCAAGGTGACCGAAGCCAGGCTCACCTATGTGGCCATTGATGAGCAAGGAAAACCCATCCCTATCCCTGCGGAATAAGGCTTTATGAGGTGAGGTAGGCTGCGGTGCCGGTTGACAGCAATTTGCCATCGGCGCCCAGAAACTCCATGCGTGCGTTGCCGACCTTGGCACCCACGCGCAATGCTTGCGCGTGAATGAGAAAGCGTTCGCCAATGCCAGGGCGCAAAAAGTCAATGCGTAAATCGATGGTGCCATGACGCGTAAATCGTTCTAAGCGCTTGGCAGGTGGCTCGTCCATGTGCTTGGCGCCCCAAGCTGCCATGACGGCCAAACTGCCCATGGCATCCAACACAGCGCTGATGACGCCACCGTGAATGCGGTGATACGCAAAATGGCCCACCAACTCGGGCTTCATCACCAAGCTGGCTTCAATGCCAGTGGCTTTGATGCTGTCGACACGAAGTCCCATCCACTGATTGAACAAGATTTTTTCTTCGTAAATTTCACGCAAAGCTGCAAGAAATTCGGGTTCAAAATCGACGTCAGCAGGCAGGTCTGTTCGGGTGGAAGTCATGCGTCATTCTATGTTTGAAACAAGTCCTTAGATTTTAGTGAAGTCAGGCTTGCGTTTTTCCATGAAGGCCCCAAAGGCTTCTCGGGCAGCAGGCTCAGTCAACATGCGACGGAAACTTTGGCCTTCCTCGCCCATGCGCTCAATCAAGGCCTTGGATTGGCCGCCCTTCATGAGGCGTTTGGTTTCAATCAAAGACGAAAGTGGTTTGGCGGCCAGTTTCTTGGCTTGTGCTTGGGCATGGCCATTGACTTCAGTGGGTGGCACCACACGATTGACCAACCCAATTTCTAGGGCGGCCTCTGCAAAGAAAGCCTCGCCCAACAACAAGGCCTCTGCGGCACGGTGATACCCAAACATTTGGGGCGCCAAAATGCTAGAGGCAAATTCGGGGCACAAGCCCAAATTGACAAAAGGCATCGAGAAGGCGGCATTGTCACCCGCGTAAACCAAATCGCAGTGGAACAGCAAGGTGGTGCCGATGCCGACCGCGGGGCCTGCAACTGCAGCAATGACAGGTTTTTCGAAAGTGCTAAGCGCACGCATAAAGTGGAACACTGGCGAATCGACAGTGGAAGGTGGTTTGTTCAAAAAATCACCAATGTCATTGCCAGCACTGAAAATGCTTTCGTGGCCTTGAATGACCAACACTCTGCATGCGCTGTCGGCTTGTGCTTCGTCAATGGCTTTGGCCATGGCCGCATACATGTCGCCCGTGATGGAATTCTTTTTGTCTAAACGATTGAGAGTGATGGTTGTGACACCCGCATCAAAGTGGGTCAAGATGTCTGACATGGTGAATCTTTCTAATGATCAGTGAACAGCAAGTGGTGTAACGACTCAGGGCACGCGAACCCAAGTTTGCGTTCTACCAAAGGGGCCAATGGAGCCACGAACTTCCAGCTTGGCACCGTTCTCAATAGGCGTTAAACGAAGACCATAGGTTTTGCCATTTTCGGGATCCAGAATTTCGCCGTCTTCCCACACATTCTTACCCGATGCTTTTTTGGCACCGCGAATAATTTCCATGCCCAAGATGGGCAAGTTCTTGCGGTCATCGCTGCATTTGTCGCATTTGGCACTGGGGTCGGCGTCTTTGCGCAAGATTTTTTCAACACGACCGCGCATGATGCCTTGTTGCTCAGAAATGACCACCATGCTTTTGGGCTCGCCAGTTTTGTCGTCAATGGTGTGCCACTGGCCCACAGGCGAGTTGGCCATGGCCAAGCTTGCAGTCGCACTTGCGGCCAACAAAACACTGAATTGAAAAAATTGTTTTGCCAAAGATTTTTGTTTCATGTTGAATTCCTTTAGAGAGAAGATGCAAAAGCTCATTAAGCCAATGTCAATTAAGTCAATTAAGCCAATGCCAAGTCGGTGTCCATGAGGACCTCGGCACCAGAACGGGCCGTGTTCATCAGGCTGAGTGTTTCGGGCAACAAACGGGCAAAGTAGAAACGTGCCGTTTGGAGCTTGGCTTTGTAGAAGGGATCTGGACGTTGTGCTTCCTCTTCTGCAGCCGCAATTTTGGCCAAGGCCACTTGCGCCATGCGGGCCCAGAAGTAGGCAAATACCAAATGACCCGCCACGCGCAAATAATCGACAGATGCGGCACCCACTTCATCGGCATTGCCCATGGCCTTCATGCCAATTTCGGTGGTGAACTGTGTCATCTTTTGACCTAAATCGGCCAAGGGTTTGGTGAACTCGGCCATGGCTTCATTGCCCATTTCTTGCGCCACAAGTTTGCCAATCAATTTGCCAAATTTTTGCAAACTGGCACCCTGATTGCCCAGCACTTTACGGCCTAACAAATCAAGCGACTGAATGCCATTGGTCCCCTCGTAAATCATGTTGATGCGCGCATCACGCACATACTGCTCCATGCCCCACTCTTTGATGTAACCATGACCGCCAAAGACTTGTTGGCACATGCTGGTGGCTTGGTAACCGTTGTCGGTCAAGAAGGCTTTGACGATAGGGGTCAACAGCGCCAAAATTTCGGCTGAATCGGCACGCACCTTTTCGTCTGGGTGGTTCAATTCTTTGTCGAGCAACAAAGCGCAATAGCAAGCCAAAGCGCGGCCGCCTTCGGCATAGGCTTTGGCGGTCAAAAGCATGCGGCGAACATCGGGGTGAACCAAGATGGGATCTGCTGGCTTGGAAGGTGCCTTCACGCCAGACAAACTGCGCATTTGCAAGCGGTCTTTGGCATAAGCCAAAGCGTTTTGATAGGCCACTTCGGTCAGGCCCAAAGACTGATTGCCCACACCCAATCGCGCGCCGTTCATCATCACAAACATGGCTGCCAAACCTTTGTTGGGTTGGCCCACCATGTGACCCACTGCGCCATCCAACACCATCTGGCATGTGGCATTGCCATGGATGCCCATTTTGTGTTCCAAGCCACCGCAATAAATGCCGTTTCTCTGGCCCACAGAACCATCGGCCTGCACATTGAACTTGGGCACCACGAACAAGCTGATGCCTTTGCTGCCCACAGGCGCATCGGGCAAGCGGGCCAACACCAAGTGAACAATGTTGGGCGCTAAATTGTGCTCGCCTGCACTGATGAAAATCTTTTGACCCGTCAGGCGATAACTGCCATCGGCCTGAGGTTCTGCCTTGGTGCGCAACATGCCCAAGTCGGTGCCGCAATGAGGTTCTGTCAGGAACATGGTGCCCGTCCATTCACCGCTGGTGAGTTTGGGCAAGTAGGTGTTTTTTTGCTCTACAGAGCCATGCGCAGACAAGCAGGCGTGTGCACCATGCGACAGGCCGGGGTACATGGTCCAAGCCTGATTGGCAGAATTGAGCATTTCAAAG
>CALPYQ020000056.1 GCA_943327965.2 Singulisphaera sp. GP187 | reverse complement strand
TTGTTCAACAAGAAGCCACCCACATTGCCACGCTCTGAATTGACCATTAACCTTGAGCCAAAACTGGCCTCGATGGTGGTGGTCATGGCAAGGGCGCGTCCTGCCGAATCGACCACACTGATGTGGCTGGTGCCATATTCGGTTTGGTGCGGCATGGGTGCCCAAGCGCTAGGCTGCGAGACAGGTTGACCTGCTTGTGCAACTTTCATGCTTTGATTGCCGATGAGTCGACTTCTTTGGATCAGATAATTGGGGTTTAAAAGATTTTCCCAACGGCCGCCTGGTGCTGCAACAAAGTCTGGATCTGCAATAAATTGGGCGCGATCCGCAAATGCTAGCTTTGCAGATTCGTTGTAAAAATGCAGCCAATCAGAAGAGGGTAAGCCTTGTATCAAGGACATATGAGCTGCCGGCGTTTGATTCAATATGCCCAATATTTGCCCCATGGTCAAAACGCCGGAACTGGGCGGTGGAAATCCGCAAACCTTGAAGTCTCGCTTGGGTAATTTGACCGAATAGTCAAAGCACAGGGCCTCTCGTTTTTGGGCTTTGTAACTGCTTAGATCATGCAAAGTCAGAGTGCCAGGACGTAATGGATGGCCCTGTACTTTGTTCACCATGGCTTGGGCCCATAGGCCTTCTTTCAAAGCCATTGAGCCCCTTGCTGCAATGTCTTTGAGAACGATTGCCAGTTCTGGATTTTTCAAAAGATGCCCCACTGGATGAGGCTGACCCTGTGGACCGAAAAAATAATGACGAGCAGCGGCATCATTTTTTAAATCAGGCGTTTCTAACAATGCGGCATGCAGTCGAGGACTGATCACGAAGCCACTCAAAGCCAAGTCAATAGCGGGTTGAATTAAGCGAGACCAAGGCAGTTTGCCATGTTCGCGGTGCGCCAACTCCAACACACTGAGTGTGCCGGGCACACCCACCGAGAGCCCACTGGCAACCGCGGCTTGAAAAGAAATGGGTTTACCGTGGATGTCTAAAAAAAGATTTTCATGCGCAGCCGCTGGCGCAATTTCACGACCGTCGTAAGCCTGAATGCGCAGCCCATCATGATGAAGGATAAAAGCACCGCCTCCAATGCCACTTGATTGGGGTTCTACCAAGGTCAAAACCATTTGAATGGCAACAGCAGCATCAATGGCGGCGCCGCCAGATTTCAGAACTTCGTAGCCTGCCTGGGTGGCCAGTGGATTGGCGCTGGCCACTGCAAATCCTTGGGTGGCCCAACCTTTCTTTGAATTGTTGGTCAAAGGTTCTGAAGGTAGGCGTGTTAAATCAGTCGGGTTGACCGATTGCCCAAATGCCTGGAATGAAAAACTGCAAGTCCAAAGGACAACCGCAACCCTAAGTTGTCGGAAGTCTTGCAAGAAATTCATACGGCCCTCCATTCGATGGAAGGCCAAGTGTATGACTTACTTTGGCGCGAGTCGAATGGCGCCATCTAAACGAATGACTTCACCGTTCAGCATGTCGTTTTCTAAAATGTGTTTTACCAATTTGGCGTAGTCATTGGGCGTGCCCAAGCGACTAGGGAAGGGCACTGCCGCAGCCAGGGCATCTTGGACAGCTTGAGGCATCCCAAACACCATGGGAGTTCCAAAAATACCGGGGGCAATGGTCATGTTGCGAATGCCGTTACGCGCTAAGTCGCGTGCAATTGGCAGAGTCATGCCCACCACACCGCCTTTGGAGGCCGAGTAAGCGGCTTGACCAATTTGGCCGTCGTATGCGGCAACAGAAGCAGTTGAAATCATGACCCCACGCTCGCCGGTTGGCTCGGGTTCGTTTTGACACATGGCTTCGGAGGCCAAACGTATCATGTTGAAAGTGCCAACCAAGTTGACCATGACTGTTTTGCTGAAAGTCGCCAAGGGGTGTGCGCCGTTCTTTCCAACGGTTTTTTCTGCTGGGGCAATACCCGCGCAATTGACCAGGCCAACGAGCTTGCCCATGGAAACAGCTTTGGCAACCACAGCTTGTCCATCGGCTTCGTTGCTCACGTCGCACTTTAGAAAAGCACCGCCCAATTCCTTTGCAACGGCTTCGCCTTTTTCGACTTGCATGTCTGCGATAACCACTTTCCCGCCGTTGGCTGCCAGCATGCGTGCCGTGCCCTCGCCCAGGCCTGATGCGCCGCCGGTCACAATGAAAACCTTGCCTTGGATGTCCATTCTTTGCTCCTGTTTGGTTGACGTTACGTAAACGTCAATTATGCACCTTGCTGATGACTTTGAAGTCCGAATTCTGTAGAGATTTGACCTATTGCAAAAGCTATCGTGCACATAGGGACAATCAATCGAGGCATCGTCAATTAGGGTTTACGATTGCCCCCAATGAATCAGAAGTTCATTGCCCTTTATTAACAAACTTGAAATCAAAAATCATGTCACTCATCAACACACCCGTCCAAGCATTTAAAACGCAAGCTTTCCACAATGGCAAGTTCATTGAAGTTTCCGAGGCCAGCCTTAAAGGTAAGTGGTCCGTTTTGATTTTCATGCCTGCCGCTTTTACCTTTAACTGCCCCACCGAAATTGAAGACGCGGCTGACAACTACGCGGCCTTCCAAAAAGCCGGCGCTGAGGTGTACATCGTGACCACAGACACCCACTTTTCACACAAAGTTTGGCACGAAACTTCACCTGCTGTGGGCAAAGCAAAGTTCCCACTGGTTGGCGACCCGACACACAAGTTGACACGTGCTTTCGGCGTGCACATTGAAGAAGACGGCTTGGCTTTGCGCGGTACTTTCGTCATCAACCCAGACGGCATCATCAAGACCATGGAAGTTCATTCCAACGAAATTGCACGTGATGTGTCAGAAACTTTGCGCAAGTTGACCGCTGCCCAATACACAGCGGCTAACCCAGGTCAAGTTTGCCCCGCCAAATGGAAAGAAGGCGCTAAGACATTGACACCCTCTTTGGACTTGGTCGGCAAGATCTAATTTCAAAAACATCAATGCCCTGGTAACAGGGCGTTGTGGGAAAGGCATCTGGTCACGTTATGGCTGTGTGTCTTGCCCTCAACCACTCCCCACTTTAAGTCGCAGCTTAATGGTCCACGTTCCAGCGTCGGCCTGGCAGTGCATCGACTTAATCTTGAAAATGAATTTGGAGAAACCATGTTAGACGACACACTCAAAACGCAATTGCAAACCTATTTGGGCATGCTGCGCACGCCTATTCGCTTAATTGCCTCGTTGGACGACAGCGAGACAGGTACCGAGATGCGCAGTCTTCTGGAAACCATTGTGTCTTTGTCTGACAAAGTTAGCTTGGACACTTCGGGTGATGATGCACGCAAACCATCTTTTGTGGTGGTTCGTGAAGGCGAAACACAAGGTGTTCGATTTGCTGGTTTGCCTTTAGGGCACGAGTTCACATCCTTGGTACTGGCGTTGCTCTGGACGGGTGGCCATCCCCCCAAAGTTGAACAAGATGTGCTCGATGCAATCAAGGCCTTGGACGGCGATTTCAATTTTGAGGTCTACATGTCTTTGTCATGCCACAACTGCCCCGACGTGGTTCAGGCATTGTCGCTCATGGCCATCTTCAACCCCAAAGTGAAGACCGTTGTCATTGAAGGCGGGGCTTTCCAACAAGAAGTGACTGAACGCGAAATCATGGCCGTTCCCATGGTGTTTCTGAACGGAAAAGTGTTCGGTTCAGGTCGCATGACTGTTGAGGAAATTGTGGCCAAGATAGACACAGGTGCTTCCCATCGTGAAGCAGCCAAGATCAATGCCAAAGAAACCTTCGATGTTCTCATTGTGGGCGGCGGTCCTGCGGGTGCCGCAGCCGCTGTCTATGCGGCTCGCAAGGGTATTCGTGTTGGTGTGGCCGCAGAGCGTTTTGGCGGTCAAGTGAATGACACGATGGCCATTGAAAACTACATCTCTGTTTTGGAAACAGATGGTCCCAAATTTGGCGCTGCGTTAGAAGCGCAGGTCCGTCAATATGGTGTGGACATCATGAATTTGCAGAAGGCTACCAAGGTGGTGCCTGCTTCTGAGCCAGGTGGTTTGATACAAGTTCAAATGGAAAACGGTGGCGCGTTGAATGCTCGCACCGTTATCCTGTCAACAGGCGCACGCTGGCGCAATGTCAATGTACAAGGTGAACAAGAATACAAAAACAAGGGGGTGGCTTACTGCCCCCACTGCGATGGTCCCTTGTTCAAGGGTAAGCGCACGGCGGTCATTGGTGGCGGCAATTCGGGCATTGAGGCCGCTATTGATTTGGCTGGCATTGTGGCGCACGTGACAGTCATTGAGTTTGCAGATCAGCTCAAAGCCGATGCGGTGCTGGTGAATAAACTCAAAAGCTTGAACAACGTGACCATTCACACCAACGCACAAACAACCGAAATCACGGGCGATGGCAGTGTGGTGAACGGCATTCGCTACAAAGATCGCACTTCAGGTGAAGAGCATCACATCGCTTTAGAAGGGGTATTTGTTCAAATTGGCTTGGTGCCCAACACCGAGTTTTTGAAGGGCACTTTTGAATTGAGCAAGTTCGGCGAAATCATGGTGGACGACAAAGGTCACACCAATGTGCCTGGCGTTTTTGCGGCCGGTGATTGCACCACTGTGCCCTTCAAACAAATTGTGATTGCAGCCGGTGACGGCGCTAAAGCAGCACTCAGTGCGTTTGATCACCTGATTCGGTCACCTGTGGCGGCTTGATTTTCCGAACGTAGGCCAGGGCAAAAGCCAGCCAGCCCAAAATGAAGCTGGTGCCACCCCAGGGTACCAAGGACTTGAAGGTTTGTATGTCGTGCCAAGCACGCAGCAGGATGTTGATCGAGAAAAACAAACATCCCAGTATGAAGAGAGCGCCTGCAATTTGCAGGCGTTTTTCTTTGGGCCTTGATTGCCCCAGAATTCCCACCAAAATAAGGCCAAGGGCATGAAATTGAAGAAGTTGCAAGCTGGCTTGAACCATCAAGGCCGAAGTGCCGTTTAAACTGTTGCCATGTGTGGCGTAAGCCGACGAGATGACCGACAAGGCTGCTAAAAATGCACCCAACGCTATCAATCGAGTTGGCCAATGCGCTTGATTTGTTGCTTGAAACTGTTCCATTGAAACCCAATACTTTTTAACTGAGATCCAACATTATGCAAGTGAAGTCACGGCTCCCGCGCTCAAGCAATGAGGGGTTGCAGATTCTCAAAAAAAGCCTGTCCCTCATCAGTTTGGTGGGGGTTCTCATTTTGTCGGGCTGTGCCAGTGTCAAAACACCTAGCGTTGTGGCCTCTAAACCTATCGAATCGATAGAGCCGCCAATGGTAGTTTCTGCCCCCATCGCTCCGCCTGTGATCACCGAGCCCACTGCGCCTCCTAAAGTATTGCATCTGGGATTGGCGCTAGGTGGCGGAGCGGCTCGAGGCTTTGCACATGTAGGCGTGATTCAAGTCCTAGAAGAAGCAGGCATTCAGCCTGAGTTGGTGGTTGGAACCTCTGCGGGCAGTTTGGTGGCGGCTTTGTATGCCAGTGGCAAAAACAGTGCTCAACTCAGACGCGTGGCTGAAACCATGGAAGAAGCTGAAATAACCGATTGGATGATGCCCATCTTGAACAGGGGTGCTTTAAGAGGTGAGGCTTTGGCCCGTTACGTCAATTCACAAGTAGGTGGGCGTCTTATTGAACAAATGAAAATACCTTTGGGCATTGTGGCAACCGATTTACACAATGGTGAACCTGTCCTGTTTAGAAGAGGCAATACGGGGTCTGCGGTCAGAGCCTCTAGTGCTGTTCCCGCTGTTTTTCAACCTGTCAAAATAGGCACTAGAGAATATGTGGACGGTGGTTTGGTCTCACCCGTTCCAGTTCGTCAGGCCCGTGAGATGGGTGCCAATGTGGTCATCGCTGTTGACATCTCCACAGATCCTGAAGGCAGTCCAGCATCCGACACCTTTCAAATCTTGATGCAAACTTTCAACATCATGGGCAAAAGTTTGAACACCGTTTTGCTGAAGGATGCAGACGTTGTGGTCAAGCCCTCATTGGCAGGCGTCAAGAGCGCAGACTTTGCAGCCAGACGCAAATCGATTGAAGCGGGCAGGGAGGCTATGCTTAAAGCCATGCCAAAACTGAAAGAAGTTTTAAGCGGATACGCTGTAAAGCCTTGACGTGTACCTTCAAACGCAAACAAAAAAGCCGGTGAATTCATCACCGGCTTTTTTTGAGATGAAGTCCGATGGAGTCGGACCTAAACTTCAGAAGCAAATTAACGCTTTTTAGAAGCTGTCTTAGCAGTTGCAACCGCTGTGTTGGTTACAGCAGCGATGTTGGCTTCAGCCATGTCGGTTGCTTGCTTGACAGCTTTTTGAACTGATTCATAAGCTGTGTTGGCTGCAGACACTGCACTTTTCATGACAGCAACTGCTGTTTCAGAACCAGCGGGTGCGTTAGAAGTTGCAGAGTCAACCAAGTTGGCGAACTGCTTTTGAGCAGCTGCTGTTTGGGCTTCCAAAGCTTTTGTGAATTCGCTGGATGTGCCAGAAGCGATGTCATAGAGGTGACGGCTGTAAGCAGCTGTCTTCTCGGCCAAAGGCTGGAACAAGTTTGCTTGCAAAGCCAACAGCTCTTGAGCATCTTTCACGCTCATGGCAGCTTTGGTGCTTTGTGCTGATTCGCTCAAAGCAGCTTTGGTCGCAGTCAGGTTCAATTCGACCAACTTTTCAACGCCTTCGAAGGCTTTGTTTGTCAAACCGAAAAGGGTTTCAACGTTGGCTTTGTGGGAAGCGACGATTTGTTCTGTAGTCATCATGTGGATCTCCGTCAATTAATAAAGTTTCAAAGGAACTGCTCCGAACTGATTGGGCTTTCGCCTGATCTACTTCTTGTTGCAGTGCAGCATGGGTTGGATTTTAGGGAGTCTTGAGCCGATTACAAGGGGTTTTTGTTGCATTGCAGCATTTTAGAGTCGGCGTTCTAGAAATTGAAAGACAGCCGCTCAGGACACAATATCGTCATGAAAGCCTTCTACTCGGACCATTTTGTGCTGCCTCTGCCAGAGGGGCATCGTTTTCCCATGGCCAAGTACAGCATGCTGCGGGAGGGTGTAGCGCAAGAGCTTCCTGCCGTTCAATTGTTGGAAGCGCCCCCAGCCACAGAGGGGGAACTTGCCTTGGCACACGCCCCTGACTATGTGCAGGCTGTGAAAGCTGGCACCTTGAGCCCTGAGGCGCTTAGGGAAATTGGCTTTCCTTGGACGCCTGCTATGGCCGAAAGGTCTGTCCGCTCTGCGGGGGCTTCCGTTGCGGCAGGGAGGTTGGCAATGAAGGAGGGCATTGCAGGCAATTTGGCCGGAGGAACCCATCATGCGAACGCGACTCAGGGCGGTGGGTTCTGTGTTTTTAATGACATTGCCGTTACTGCCAGGGTGCTTCAGATGGAGCATTTTCGGCAGACCAAAACGACTTTGCGGGTACTGGTGGTCGATTTGGATGTGCACCAAGGCAATGGCACAGCCAGCATTTTTGCCAACGATCCCTCCGTATTTACGCTGTCGCTGCATGGCGAGAAGAACTTTCCGTTTCGCAAGGTGCCTAGCGACTTG
The DNA here is from genome assembly GCA_943327965.2 of Singulisphaera sp. GP187. Lineage (GTDB taxonomy): Bacteria > Pseudomonadota > Gammaproteobacteria > Burkholderiales > Burkholderiaceae_C > Limnohabitans_A. Next base: position 294 of record CALPYQ020000056.1, on the reverse strand, counting down.
GATGTGGGATTGCCTGATGGCTGTACCGATGAACCTTATTTGAACGCCTTGGACCAGGCTTTGAAGCAAGCCTCAGACAGATTCAAGCCTGACTTTTTGATCTATCTTGCAGGTGCGGACGCCCACGAAGGCGACAGGCTCGGACGGCTCAAACTCACTGAAGCCGGCATGGCAGCACGGGATCAAGTGGTGTTTGATAGGGCCTGCGATTTCAAAGTCCCCATGATGATTTGCATGGGCGGGGGCTACGGGCACGACCTTCGGTCAACCGTCGCCGTACAAATGAATACTTGG
>CALPYQ020000055.1 GCA_943327965.2 Singulisphaera sp. GP187 | reverse complement strand
TCGTCCAAAGCTTTGAAGCTGACCATGGCGTCCAAACGGTTGCGAAACTCAGGTGTGAACAAGCGCTTGATGTCGCCCATTTCATCGCCTGCTTGACGCGGGTTGGTAAAGCCAATGGTAGCCTTGTTCATGGTCTCTGCACCGGCATTGGTAGTCATGATGATGATCACGTTGCGGAAGTCGGCTTTGCGACCGTTGTTGTCCGTCAAAGTGCCATGGTCCATGACCTGCAGCAACACATTGAAAATGTCAGGGTGCGCTTTTTCAATTTCATCGAGCAGCAACACACAATGCGGTTTTTTGGTGACGGCTTCTGTCAGCAAACCACCTTGGTCAAAGCCAACATAGCCAGGAGGCGCACCAATGAGGCGACTCACCGCGTGACGCTCCATGTACTCTGACATGTCAAAGCGAATGAGGTCAATGCCCATGATGTAAGCCAACTGCTTAGCGGCTTCGGTTTTACCCACACCGGTAGGACCGCTGAACAAGAAAGAGCCAATGGGCTTGTCTGTTTTGCCTAAACCAGAGCGCGCCATTTTGACGGCCGATGACAAAACTTCAAGCGCTTTGTCTTGTCCAAACACCACGCTCTTCAAATCGCGCTCAATGGTCTGGAGTTTGCTGCGGTCGTCGTTGGAAACATTGGCTGGCGGAATTCGCGCAATTTTGGCGACGATGTCTTCCACTTCTGCTTTGCCGATGGTTTTCTTGCGTTTAGAAGGCGGCAAGATACGTTGGGCAGCGCCTGCCTCGTCAATCACGTCGATGGCTTTGTCGGGCAAGTGACGGTCGTTGATGAACTTGGCAGACAACTCTGCTGCAGCTTGCAACGCAGCATTGGCGTACTTCACGCTGTGGTGTTCTTCAAATCGGGACTTCAAGCCCTTCAAAATATCAATCGTTTCGGCCACTGTCGGTTCAACCACATCGACTTTTTGGAAGCGACGTGAGAGAGCTGCGTCTTTTTCAAAGATGCCGCGGTATTCGGTGAAGGTTGTAGCGCCAATGCATTTCAACTGACCACTGGACAACGCAGGCTTGAGCAAATTGGAGGCATCCAAGGTGCCACCAGATGCAGCGCCCGCACCAATCAAGGTGTGAATTTCGTCAATGAACAAGACTGCATGGGGCTTGTCTTTCAAAGCTTTTAATACACCTTTGAGTCGCTGTTCAAAATCACCCCTGTATTTGGTACCCGCCAACAGCGCGCCCATATCGAGGGAATAAACAACAGCTTCTGTCAAAATTTCTGGGACGCTACCCTGCGTGATGCGCCAAGCCAAACCTTCTGCAATGGCTGTTTTGCCCACACCGGCCTCACCGACCAACAAGGGGTTATTCTTGCGGCGGCGGCACAAAATTTGAATGGTGCGCTCAACTTCGTACTCACGACCGATGAGCGGATCGATCTTGCCGTCTTTGGCCATCTGGTTCAGGTTCTGGGTGAACTGTTCCAAAGGCGAGGCCTTTTCGTTGCGTTCGCCGCTACCTGAGCCCTCTTCGCTCTCAGGTGCAGGAGACGCATCGCTGCCTTTGGTGGCTTCGGGAGGATCGCTCTTGCGGATGCCGTGAGCAATGAAGTTCACCACATCCAGGCGGGTAATACCTTGTTGGTGCAAATAGTAAACAGCGTGCGAATCTTTTTCGCCAAAGATTGCAACCAGCACATTTGCGCCAGTGACTTCTTTCTTGCCACTGCCCGTCGATTGGACGTGCATGATGGCTCGCTGAATAACGCGCTGAAAACCCAATGTAGGTTGAGTATCAACTTCTTCAGTACCAGCCACTTGGGGTGTGTTGTCCTTGATAAACGACGACAGCGATTGACGCAGATCGTCCACTTGCGCCGAACAAGCACGCAACACTTCTGCTGCGCTAGGGTTGTCCAACAATGCCAATAGCAAATGTTCAACCGTAATGAACTCGTGACGCTGCTGGCGCGCCTCAACGAAGGCCATGTGCAAACTGACTTCCAATTCTTGGGCAATCATGTGATTTCCTTAAATGCCTTGCGGAGGTGAAAAATAATAGGTTGGGCAAATTTGTTGAATTTCAACTCCTTTATGCCACATTTTGAGATCGCTTTTGTGCGTTTCATGCAACGGGCTCGCTAACACACTGAAGTGGGTGGCCGGCTTGGTTTGCAGCATCTAGAACTTGATCCACTTTGGTGGCAGCAACGTCTCGGGTGAATACACCGCACACGCCCTTACCGTCCAAGTGAATTTTCAACATGATTTGAGTTGCGGCTTCTCTGTCTTTGTTAAAAAATTCTTGAAGCACCAAAACCACAAACTCCATGGGCGTGTAGTCATCATTCAACATGACAACTTGATACATCTGAGGCGGTCCAACTTTCGCGGGACGTCTTTCTAAAACCACAGAATCTGCACTACCAGGAACGCCTGCGGGATCAGCTGCGCCTCCTGGTGTTTTGGGGTTATTGGGTTTTTTAGGTTTCTCAGTAGCCATGTTTTCATTCTAGCGAGGCTTAGGAGGCTTCGGCATTACCTAATCAAAAAGTCCTTATGCCGCAGTGCAACAATTCGACGCTGTCGGGTAAACCTTAAATTGACAAGAATGAAATGTATGCTTTAAATGATCCAAAAATAACATAACGATGGAGACCGGCATGCCCAGTGGAACAGTCAAATGGTTCAACGACGCCAAGGGATTTGGGTTTATTCAACCCGATGGCGGAGGCCCTGATGCTTTTGCACACTTCTCTGCAATTGCAATGGAGGGCTTCAAAAGCCTCAAAGAAGGTGCCCGCGTCACTTTTGAATTGAGTGAGGGCCCAAAGGGGCCAATGGCAGTGAACATTCAATCGGAGACTGGGGCTGCACCCCCGACCGCTCAAGAAACCTAGTTGCACAAAGAAAAAAGCTCTTAAGAACTAATTCTTAAGAGCTTGATTCAAATGAATGGTCGGCGTGGCGGGATTCGAACTCGCGACCCCTTGCACCCCATGCAAGTGCGCTACCAGGCTGCGCTACACGCCGACAAGCTTTAAATTATAGCCCGAGATTTAACTCAAATTGAGAGTAAATCTCGAATATCCATTAATTCACGGCGAAGGGTTGGCAAGCTAGAGGTCGCTTGAAAACTTGATGCGCGTTGTGCGCTTTCCAAAACCAGTTCTTTGTCCACTGAGCGCGTGTCGTCCAAAGAATCTGAGCCCATGTCTTCATTGAAAGAATCCTCTAAGAGATGATCTTCAGAGTCTTCTTTTTTGAGACCCCTTTGAGATTGGGCAATCTCTTGCATCTTGTTGCGCGCACCGCTGATGGTGAAACCTTGTTCATAAAGAAGGTCTCGTATTCTGCGGATCATGAGCACTTCGTGGTGCTGGTAATACCTGCGATTGCCGCGGCGCTTGACGGGTCGAAGTTGTGTGAACTCCTGCTCCCAATATCGAAGCACATGAGGCTTGACACCACAAAGTTCGCCCACTTCACCAATGGTGAAGTAGCGCTTGGCGGGAATAGATGGGAGGGAGTTCTCCATTGAAATCACAAACTTGCTAGGGGAACCTACAAGCTTACTCTAAGCGAGGGGTCTACGTAAAGTCCTCTGGGAACAATTTTTTGCATGTCTGAAATTACAAACCTGCAATGTCAATCAATCTTCTGATTTTTCGTCACCCTGAATGACTGCTTTGAGTTTGTGACTTGCATGAAAGGTTGCCACACGTCTTGCTTCAATGGGAATCAATTCACCTGTTCTTGGATTGCGGCCAGGACGAGGGGCTTTTTCCCTGATTTGAAAATTTCCGAATCCAGAAATTTTGACATCCTTGCCCTGCACCAATTGGGTCGCAATCAAATCAAAAAATGAGTCCACCATGTCTTTGGACTCTCTTTTGTTAAGACCAATTTGCTCAAAGAGCATATCGGCCAAATGGGCTTTGGTTAAAGCCGGCGTTTCGAGACTTTCAACAGAAAAATTCATAGTGACTTTCTGAGGTATTTTTAGGTGCGCAAACGTGCAGACAACTTGAGTGTCAAGTGGTCCAACACAGCCTTCACTGTGGCTTCGATTTGAACATCTGTCAAAGTTGCCTCTTCGCTGTTAAGCGTCAGACGGACGGCCAAACTTTTCTCGATGCCCTGAGTTGCTTGAGGACGGAAAACATCAAACAAAACAGCTGCTTTTAACAAGCCTGAAGTTGGTGCTTCGTGAATTGCATTCATTAATTCAGCGTGAGTGACTTTCTCAGAAACTATGACAGCAATGTCCCGTTCCACCGCTTGGAATCGGGCGACACCTTGTGCCACTGGAACAGTTCTCTGCAAAACTGCTTCCAAATCCAATTCAAACATGATTGGGGCCAATTGCAAGTCCCATGACTGTCGCCAGCGTGGGTGCAACTCACCAAGATGCCCAATGACCTGGCCATTGAGCCTGACCAAAGCACAACGTCCGGGGTGCATGGCAGGATGCTCCGCCGCTTCAAACTCAGGTTTAGCAGGCGCCAGAAGAGCTTCCACTTCGCCTTTGATATCAAAGAAATCAACGTTGCGAACTTTGCCGCCCCAAGTGGTGGATGTCACGGGTCCATAAGCAACACCAGAGACTCGCATGGGTTGATTCAAACCTTCAACTGTGCTGTCGCTGTCTTTCACTGATGCATCGCGCAAAAACACGCGTCCAAGTTCAAACACACGAACACGATCTGCTTTTCGATCGATGTTGAATTTCACGACTTGCAACAATGAGCCCAGCAAACTGGTCCGCATGACACTCATTTGACTGGCAATGGGGTTGAGCAATTTGATGGGATGGGGGTTGCCTGCCAACTCATGTTCCCATCGCTCTTCTACAAAACTGAAGTTGATGGTTTCTTGATAACCTAAGGCCGCAACACTGCGTCGCACAGCAAACGGGCCTCGTACATTCTCTTTGCGAATCTTGGCAGTGATAGGACCCAAAGGCGGTGTGGTGGGCAGTTGGGTATAACCCACCATGCGCGCCACTTCTTCTATGAGGTCTTCCTCAATTTCCAAATCGAAACGCCAGCTGGGAGGATTGACGGTCACCAAGCCTTCGGCCTCAGTGACGACAAAACCCAAACCACGCAAGGCATCAGCACACTGTTTTTGCGTCAGTGGCATGCCAATGACTTTGACTGCGCGTGCAACGCGAAGTGTGACAGGCTTGCGCACAGGCATGTTCAATTTTTGGTCATCCACTGGCCCCACTTGCGTCGAAGTCGTCCCGCAAATATCGATCACCAGTTGCGTAATGCGTTCGATGTGCTCAACGGTGCTTTCGGGATCTACGCCGCGTTCAAAGCGGTGGCCCGCATCTGTCGAAAAGTTGTAGCGGCGTGAACGACCCGCAATGGCTTTGGGCCACCAGTAAGCTGCTTCGATGTAAATGTTTTGCGTGTCGTCCGATACTGCAGTGGCATCGCCCCCCATGATGCCCGCCAAAGATTCAACTTGTGAGTCGTCTGCAATCACACCCACTTTGTCGTCTACTGTGACCGTATTGCCGTTGAGCAACTTTAAGGTCTCATTGGCCCGACCCCAACGAACTTGCAAGCCGCCGTGAATTTTGTCCAGGTCAAAAATATGCGAAGGACGGCCAAACTCAAACATCACATAGTTTGAAATGTCCACCAAAGGGCTGACACTGCGTTGGCCACAACGTGCCAAGCGGTCGACCATCCAAGCAGGCGTTTGTGCTTTGGGATTAACGCCCTTCACCACGCGGCCACTGAAGCGGCCGCACAAGTCAGTTGCTTCAACCTTGACTGCCAACTTGTCTTGCACTTGCGCATTCAATGCCTTAAAGACTGGCGACTTCAGCGGCGTACCTGTGAGCGCAGAGACTTCACGTGCAATACCAAACACACTCAAACAATGCGCCAGATTGGGCGTGAGCTTGAGTGTGAACAAAGTGTCGTCCAGGTTTAAATAAGTGCGAATACTTTGACCCAATGGCGCGTCAACTGGCAATTCCAACAGACCACCGTGGTCGTCGGCAATCTTCAATTCTTTAGCCGAGCACAACATGCCCTGACTTTCAACACCGCGCAGCTTACCCACCTTGATAAGAAAAGGTTTGCCATCCTCACCAGGCGGCAACTCTGCCCCGACCATGGCGCAAGGAATTCGAATGCCTACGCGGGCGTTGGGCGCACCACAAACGATGTTGAGCAAAGTGGGTTGACCGACATCCACTTGGCAAACGCGCAATCGATCTGCGTTGGGGTGCTGCTCTGCACTTTTAATTTCACCAATGACCACATTTGAAAACGGTGGCGCTACGGCTTGAAGTTCTTCAACTTCTAAGCCCGCCATGGTGAGTGTTTCGGCGAGTTGCTCTGTATTGAGGGGTGGGTTGCAAAACTCACGCAGCCAAGATTCAGGAAATTGCATGGTCTTTTATTTATTGAAATTGACTCAAAAAGCGAACATCGCCATCGAAGAACAAGCGCAAATCGTTCACGCCATATCTGAGCATGGTGAGGCGGTCTGGCCCCATACCGAAAGCAAAGCCGATGAACTTTTCGGGATCTAATCCCATGTTGCGGACCACATTTGGGTGGACTTGACCCGAGCCGGCCACCTCTAACCAACGACCAGCCAACGGCCCTGTTTGAAATTGAATGTCAATTTCAGCGCTGGGCTCTGTGAACGGAAAAAAGCTAGGACGGAAGCGCAAGACCAAGTCGTCGCTTTCAAAAAATGTACGGCAAAAGTCTGTGAACACCACTTTCAAATCTTTGAAACTGACGTTCTCGCCAATCCACAAGCCTTCGCATTGATGAAACATGGGCGAGTGCGTGGCATCGCTGTCGACACGGTACGTGCGGCCGGGCGCAATGACACGAATTTCAGGCATGCCCTGCCCTGCGTCCAGTTGCGCTTTGTAGCGCTTGACATGCTGTACCGCATGGCGAATTTGCATGGGACTGGTGTGTGTTCTCAGCAAATGACCACCTTCGACATAGAAGGTGTCATGCATTGAGCGTGCGGGGTGATCTTCGGGTGTGTTGAGCGCTGTAAAGTTGAACCAGTCGGTTTCAATTTCAGGGCCTTGTGCAACTTCAAAACCCATGGAGCCAAAAATTTGTTCAATTCGCTCTAAGGTGAGTGAGACGGGGTGCAGGCCGCCTTGCGTGAGAGGTCGACCTGGCAAGGTGACATCCAAGGCTTCCGCTTTGAGTTGAACAGCCAACTCGGCATCGGCCAAAGCTTGGCGACGCGCGTTCAACGCGGCCTCAATGCCCTGCTTGGCAACGTTAACCGCTGCGCCGAAAGTTTTTTTCTCTTCAACGCTCAATGCGGCCATGCCCTTCATCATTTCAGTGATGCGGCCTGACTTGCCCAAATACAGCGCTTTGGCGTTTTCAAGATCGGCGGGGGTTTGGGCCTGTGCAAAACTTGCACGTGCCGCTTCAACCAAACTGTCCAACTCGGTCATGATGGAAACTTTAAAAGTAACGTAAATTCAAAATGAAAAGGGTTGAAGCCTTCGCAAGCCTCAACCCCATTAATCGACATTAATCGATTGCGATCGACTGGGTCGGTACTTAAGCTGCGGCCAACTTGGCCTTGACTTGGTTCACGATGCCAGCAAAAGCGGCCTTGTCGTGCACGGCGATGTCGGCCAGCACTTTACGGTCGATTTCGATAGCTGCCTTTTTCAGGCCGTTGGCAAATTGGCTGTATGTCAGACCGCATTCACGGGCCGCTGCGTTGATACGAGCGATCCACAACTGACGGAACACACGTTTCTTGGCACGACGGTCACGGTAAGCGTACTGACCGGCCTTCATCACCGCTTGTTTAGCGATGCGGAAGACATTACCGCGGCGACCGCGGAAACCTTTGGCCAGGGCCAATACTTTTTTGTGACGGGCTCTTGCCGTAACACCACGTTTTACGCGAGGCATATTTTCTCCTTGTTCGTCAGTGAATTACAGGCCAGCCGAAGGCAGCATTTGTGCCATGTGACCCATGTTGGTCTCATGCACGCCTACTG
>CALPYQ020000054.1 GCA_943327965.2 Singulisphaera sp. GP187 | reverse complement strand
TAAATTCGGGTTGATGCTCAGGCGGCCCCATGTATGCCCACACAAATCCGCCCCACTCGTGCGTGGGAAAGGCGCGATGCTTTACTTTTTCAACCAAGCCACTGCCTGCTGGCTCAGAGGACATGTCCACCACATTACCTGCCACATCCATCTTCCAACCGTGATAAAGACAACGCAATCCACAATCTTCATTGCGGCCAAACACCAAAGAAGCTTTGCGGTGCGGACAATATTCATCCATCACCCCCACACGGCCTTTGGTGTCTCTGAAAACAACCAAGTCTTCGCCCAGAATTCTCGCTTTAATGGGGGTCCCATCGGGTTCAGAGACTTCTTCAATCAAGCAAATGGCAATCCACTGCCGGCGCATGAGTTGTCCCATGGGGGCATTGCCTTCAACACGGCACAACAAGTCATTTTCTTCGGGGGTTATCATGGTTCTTAAATTCTCTGAGACATTCAAACGAAAGGGATATTGATTGACGGTTGCGCAATTATTCTTAGAGCCCTAAGATAATAGGAAAACATGATCTTTGTCAAGTTTTCGTTCATAAAACCTTTTTCTATCCTTGATTGACAAACTGCTGCTTCGTCCCATTACGCAATGACTCAAGTTCTCGACCCCGATTTTTCATCCTTGCTTGTGCAACACAAAAGCCAAGTGGCCAAAGACATTTGGTCCTTTAGGCTGGTGCACCCTGAAGGACAAAGCTTGCCTGTGTTTAAAGCAGGCGCGCACATCACTGTTCAAACGCCCGCCGGTCAGCGCCGCAACTACTCCCTGTGCAACGATCCATCAGAAGCCAGTTTTTGCGAAATTGCCATCAAGCTAGAGCACACTGGCCGTGGCGGCTCAAGAAGCATGATTGAACAAGTTCAAGTGGGCCATTTATTGAATGTCAGTGCGCCCAAGAACGATTTCGAATTACTTGACCCAGCGCACGAAGTGATCTTCATTGCAGGCGGCATTGGGGTCACGCCTTTGTTGTCGATGGCAAGGCAAATGTCTAGGCTTCAACAGGCGGGCGGCCAAGGGCATTTTCGTTTTTACTATTGCGCACGGGATGCAGAAGGTGCAGCCTTCATGCCCGAGTTGCAGGCCCTGCAAAATGCGGGCGAAGTCAGTTTCCATTTTGATGGCGGCAATCCCGATACAGGTCTGGACTTTTGGCCCTTGCTAGAAAAACCCAGCCAAGCCCACATTTATTGTTGCGGCCCCCAAGGCCTGATGGATGCCGTGAAAGACATGAGCGGACATTGGCCACAGGGTCGTGTGCATTTTGAAAGTTTTGGCGCCAATGCCGCACAACATGCTACCAACAGCCCCTTCCAAATTAAGCTGTCTCAGTCTCAAACTGTCCTGCCAGTGGCAGACAACGAAAGTATTTTGGATGCCCTTCGCAAAGCGGGGCACCGTGTTCCCAGCTCCTGTGAAAGTGGTACCTGCGGCAGCTGTAAAACTGGTTTGGTGGCTGGACAAGTAGAACACCGCGATTTTGTTCTGACCGATTCAGAAAAGCTGAATCACATCATGGTGTGCGTCTCGCGCGCCAGCCAAGCCAACGCTGTGATTGAAATCGATCTTTGATGAAAAAATCAGCGCCATGACACAAGCCTCAAATTCTCCGATCAAGGTAGGTGTAGCAGGCTTAGGCCGCGCATTTACCTTGATGCTGCCCACGTTCTTACAAGATCCGCGCGTTCAACTGGTGGCCGCCACAGACCCCATTGCCAGCGCCAGAGCACAGTTTGAAAAAGATTTCCAAGCAGTCACCGTCAGCAGTGTGGCAGCCTTGTGCGCATTGCCTGATGTTGAAGTGGTCTACATTGCCACACCCCATCAATTGCATGCCGAGCATGTGCAATTGGCCGCCCAACATGGCAAACATGTTTGGGTTGAAAAACCCATGGCCATTTCTTTGGAAGAATGCACCCGCATGATGGCGGCATGCCAGCAGGCAGGTGTGCAACTCATGGTGGGACACAGCCACAGTTTCAACGCACCTGTTTTGCGGGCACGGGCACTGATCGCATCAGGTCAATTAGGCCAAGTGCGCATGATCACGGCCATCAACTACACCGATTTTTTATACCGCCCACGACGCCCCGAAGAACTCAACACCGCATTGGGCGGCGGTGTTATTCACAGCCAAGCCGCCCATCAAATTGATGTGGTGCGGCTATTGGGTGGCGGCAAAGTAAGCAGCGTCCAAGCCTGCACGGGTCAGTGGGATGCCTCCCGCCCTACCGAAGGCGCCTACAGCGCTTTGTTGCAATTTGAAAACGGTGCATTTGCCAACGTCACCTACAACGGACATGGTCACTTTGACAGCGATATTTGGATGGACCATGTGGGTGAAATTGGCAATGCCAAGCCCGAAGCAGAAAGTGCGCAGCGTTATGGTCAAGCCAGAAATAGACTTGCATCTGCGCAAAGCCCAGAACAAGAATCTGAACTCAAAGCGGCACGCAACTACGGCGGCCCTCTTTACGCGCCAGCTGCCATGAATGCCAATGCACATCAGCACTTCGGCCCAGTGGTGGTCAGTTGCGACAAAGGGGACCTTCGTTTAACACCTTTTGGCGTTTGGGTTTACGGCCCTGACAATGCGTATTTCGAAGAATTGCCTGCGCCCGCCTATCCGCGCAAAGAGGTCATCGACGAATTGTTCCAAGCAATCAGACATTCTGATGAGATGGTGCACAACGGCGAGTGGTCGCGTGCCAGCACCGAAGTGTGCTTGGGCATTTTGCAGGCCGCAAACAGTCAGCAGGCCGTTCGCATGCAAAACCAAGTTGGAGTGCCTCATGGCAAATAAGATCCCGGGCAACACCCAAAGTATTTTGAGGCATTGGCAAGAGTCAGTCCCTGATGATCGACTGGCGCATTTGGTCAGAGATGCTGGCCGCGCCTTCAGCAAACGTCTTCAAGTGAGATTGCAAAAACACAATGTGCCGTTTGGACATTGGACTTTTTTGCGAATCCTTTGGTCCTCTGATGGACTCACACAAAAAGAACTGAGCGATTTGGCAGGCGTGATGGAACCCACCACCTTCAGTGCCATCAAAGCGATGGAAGAGTTGGGCTATGTGACACGCATTCAAAAGCCTGACAACCGCAAAAACATGTATGTGCACCTGTCGCCCAAGGGCAAGGCCTTAAAGAAGGTCTTGGTACCCTTGGCAGTGGATGTCAATCATGTCGCGATGCAAGGCGTCTCTGCCGCAGATTTGGCCACCACTCGCAAGGTACTCTTGAAGGTGCTTGAAAATTTAGCGCTGGAAGAAGCACAGATGGACAAGCGTCCATCAGGCGCTTAACTGCTGAACAAGAAGTTCATCACGTCGCCATCTTTGACGACGTATTCTTTGCCTTCAGCACGCATCTTGCCTGCGTCTTTGGCGCCCTGCTCGCCTTTGAAGGCGATGAAGTCGTCGTACGAAATGGTTTGCGCACGGATATAGCCTTTTTCAAAGTCAGTGTGAATGACACCGGCCGCTTGCGGTCCTGTGTCGCCCACATGGATGGTCCAAGCGCGCACTTCTTTGACGCCGGCCGTGAAATAGGTTTGCAGGCCAAGCAGCGTATAGGCCGAACGAATCAGACGGTTCAATCCCGGCTCGGATTGGCCCAATTCCTCAAGGAACATTTGGCGGTCTTCGTCCGACATTTCTGACATTTCTGCTTCCAACTTGGCGCAGATGGCCACCACAGGCGCATTTTGAGCCGCCGCATAAGCCTTCAATTTGTCGAGCAAGGGGTTGTTCTCAAAACCATCTTCGGCCACGTTGGCCACAAACATGGCAGGCTTGGCCGTGATCAAGAAAAATTGACTGAGCAAGGGACGCTCTTCTTTGCTGAAGTCAATGGTGCGGACAGGCTTGCCTTCGTTCAAAGCAGCTTGGCATTTTTCCAAAATGGCCACCAACTTGATGGACTCTTTGTCGCCAGAACGTGCGGTTTTTTGGACGCGGTGCAAGCCTTTTTCAACGGCCGTTAAATCGGCCAGGCAAAGCTCGGTCTGAATCACTTCAATGTCGGAAATGGGGTCGACCCGGCCCGCCACGTGAATGACGTTGTCGTCTTCAAAGCAACGCACCACATTGATGGTGGCGTCGGTTTCACGAATGTGCGCCAAGAATTTGTTGCCCAAACCCTCGCCTGTGCTAGCGCCAGCGACCAAGCCTGCAATGTCCACAAACTCCACAATGGCCGGCACGATACGCTCTGGGCTGATGATGGCCGCCAACTCTTGCAAGCGTGGATCGGGCACTTCCACCACGCCGGTGTTGGGCTCGATGGTACAAAAAGGATAGTTTTCGGCCGCAATGCCAGCTTTGGTCAGGGCGTTGAAAAGGGTGGACTTGCCAACGTTGGGCAGGCCCACAATGCCACATTTGAGGCTCATGGAAGACTTTCTTGGATTCTGCGAATAATCCGTGATTTTAAAGGGTGCGCGTGGTCTAATTTCTCACCATGACCCTCAAACAGGCTTCTTGCACCCAAAGTACTCTAAGTACCCCCTGCCCGCGCCTGCGTGTCGTGGCCGTGGTTTTGGCGGCCGGCACAGCTTCGCGCATGGGCGGCAGGCCCAAAAGCTTGCTCCTAAGAAAGGGACAGACGCTTTTGGCCAGGCTACTGCAGCAGTTGGCGCAAGCTGGTATCGAACACACCGTGTTGGTCTTGGGGCACCATGCCCAACTCATTCAACAGGCCTTGCAAAACAGTTCACCAGACCTTTCTGGACCCAAGAACCGCACCCCCATGCAGCTTCTTACCGTCATGAACCCTGCGCCAGAAGCCGGTCAAAACAGCTCTCTGCATTTAGGTTTGGCCACTGCGCAAGGTTTAAGCCCAGAGTGGCTCATGGTGGCACTGGCCGATCAACCCCTGCTTGAGGCGGCCGACTTCAAAGATTTGATTGCGGCCGTTAAGCAAGCCCCCTCGGGCACCCAAATGTTGCAACCCTCAGTCAATGGCCAGCCTGGCAATCCTGTGCTGCTGTCCCGTCATGTCATGGAGTCCATTTTGGAAAATCCTCTTTGGGGCGGCAAAGAATGGCGGCAGCATCACCCTGAACAAGTCTTGGCCTGGCCCAGCACCAACACCCATTACCGCATTGACATGGATACGCCTGAGGACATCGCAAAGCTGTCCGAAGAATATGGCATTGAGCTCACTTGGGGGCAGACTCACTGAACGCCTTCTACAATGCCCCCCATGGTTTCTACTTCTGCCCCATTCGCTAAGCCATCCGACACCCGCTTTGACGTCTGCATTCGAGGCGCAGGCATTGTGGGGCGCAGTCTTGCGCTCTTGTTGGCAGCGCAACGCTTGCGTGTTGCATTGGTGCACAACCCAGCCAGTTTGCCAGTCGGTCACAGCGATGTTCGCGCCTACTCGCTCAACCTGGCGGCCAAACAATTGCTAACCGATTTAAGGTGTTGGCCAGAAGGGTCTGCTTGCACACCTATTTTGAAAATGCACATTGAAGGCGACCAAGGCGGCGACCTGGATTTCGATGCAAGCCAACAAGGCGTTGAAGCACTGAATTGGATGGTGGATGTTCCCAGCCTAGAAAAAAATCTGGCGGCAGCGGTTGGCTTCCAACCCCTGATTGAGGAACGCAATGAACCTGTCAGTGCGCCCTTGACTGTCATTTGTGAAGGTCGTGCCAGCCAAACCCGCGCAGAACTCGGTGTGCCCTTTGATGTGAAACACTACGCGCAGCACGCGTTAGCCTGCCGCATTCAAACAGCCGTCCCGCATGGCCAAGTGGCCAGGCAGTGGTTTCAAAATACCCATGGTCCAGAAATTCTGGCCTTTTTGCCCATTGGCGGCGAAGCCAGCAGCGAGTGGGCCATTGTGTGGTCCCTCACACCTGCGCGTGCACAAGAACTGTTGACCATTGAAGCTGATCAATTTTGTCAGCAGCTTTTTGCCGCCAGTCAGGGCATCGCTGGCAACATTCAACTCACCAGCGACCGTGCGGTGTGGCCACTGCAGTTGGCGCGCGCTAGCAAGTGGACAGGCCATTTTTCAATAGCGTCTGGTGGCGCGCCAGCCCAAGCATTTGCACTGGCTGGCGATGCCGCGCATGCCATGCACCCCTTGGCGGGGCAAGGCTTGAATGTTGGCTTGGGCGACGTCCAAGAATTAGCCCGCGTCATTCAGGCCAAAGAATTTTGGCGGCCTTTGCACGACCTCAAGTTGCTGCGTCGCTACGAACGCGCCAGACAATCTGAGGTATGGGCCATGGGCTGTGTCACCGATGGTTTGCAAGTATTGTTTGCACAGCCTGCATTGCCCATCCAAAAAATTCGCAATTGGGGCATGTCTGGCTTTAACCAACTGATTCCCTTGAAAAAGTGGATGGCCCGCAAAGCCATGCAAACACCCGAATCAACATTCAAGAGTCATTTCTAGGACAACACCCCCATGCGTTTGATACATGCCTTCATGGCCACCTTGATGTTGATCAGCGGCCATTCCATTTGGGCACAAGATGCCAATTTGAAAAAGAATTTAGCGGAGCGTTTGCCCTCCTTGCCCAAAATTGAAGAGATCAGTAAAACACCCATGCCCGGTTTGTTCGAAGTTCGAGTGCAAGGCAATGAACTTTTTTATACCGATGCCAAAGGCGAATTTTTAATTCAAGGCGTGTTGATTGACACCAAACAAAAACGCAACTTAACGGAAGAACGCACAGACAAATTGTCTGCCGTCGCCTTCGACAGTATTCCGCTTAAATTTGCCTTCACGCAAGTCAAAGGCAACGGTAAACGCAAGCTGGTGGTCTTTGCCGATCCCAATTGTGGTTACTGCAAACGCTTTGAAAAAGATCTGCAAAAAATTGACAACGTCACCATCTATCACTTGATGTACCCCGTGCTTGGTGAAGACTCCAAAACCAAGTCACGCAACATTGCTTGCGCCAAAGACCGGGTCAAAACTTGGAACGATTGGATGCTACAAGGCGTTGTGCCACCCGCCGCAACCTGTGACAACCACAACATTGACGCCATTGTTGAGTTTGGTAAAAAAAGCCGCATCAATGGAACGCCCACGCTGTTTGTGGCCGATGGCACACGAGTGCCGGGCGCCCTTGACGCAGCACAAATTGAAACCTTGTTGAATGGCGTCAAACCATGAGCGTTCACGCAGATCAAACTCGCAAGCAGGTCAAATTATTGGCTTATGCAGGGCTTTTTCCGTTTGTAGGTTTAGCAGTTTTATTGTGGTTGGTTGATCCCGACTTACATCCCTTTGTTGCATTGGCCATGACGGGCTATGGCGCCAGCATTGTGTCCTTCCTTGGTGGCATTCATTGGGGCATTGGATTTCGAAATGTTTCCCGCATGCACAATGCGCCCCTGTTCAATTTTGGCTGGGGCGTAGTGCCCTCGCTGCTGGCTTGGGTGGCCATTACCATGCCGGCTTATGCTGGCTTGCCCTTGCTGGCCGCCATCTTGTTTCTTTGCTACGCCGTCGATCGCAAAACCTATCCAGAGGTTGGGCTCGAAGAGTGGTTGCCTATGCGATGGCTCCTGACTTGGGTCGCTGCTCTGAGTTGCCTCTTGGGTGCAGCGGCCACCTAAACAATCAACACGCTTTATGAAACCTGAAGTTCATTACACCGTCGATGCGGCCAACCAACACGCGCATCTTTTTCAAATCAGTTTGCACATTGAAAATCCTCAGGCAGGTCAAGTTGTGTCCTTGCCTGTTTGGATTCCTGGCAGTTATTTGGTGCGTGAATTTGCAAAGAATTTGCAAAACCTCAAGGCCAAGCAAGGCGGCAAATCTGTGGCCATTCATCAGGTCAACAAAAGCCAATGGCAAATTGAATCAAAGCCTGATCAAGCGCTTCACCTGAGCTACGAGGTGTATGCCTTCGACAAGTCGGTGCGTACAGCATGGCTTGACATGCAGCGCGGTTTCTTCAATGGCACCAGTGTCTGTTTGCGAGTTCATGGCTTGGAAGAACAAGCGCACGCGCTCACCTTGTCACCCTTGAAGAACAGCACTTG
>CALPYQ020000053.1 GCA_943327965.2 Singulisphaera sp. GP187 | reverse complement strand
GGATCGCATGGACATTGAGTGCACCCACTATCAGCCTGCACCTGAATTGCTTCGCGCACAAAAAGACGAGGCGCCCGTCACGGAAACCTTGGTGAGTCACTTGCTCAAAAGCAATTGCTTGGTCACGGGACAACCCGATTGGGGCAGTGTGCAAATTTCGTATTCAGGGTCGCAAATTGACCAGGCGGGTTTGCTGCAGTACATCGTGAGTTTTAGAAATCACAATGAGTTTCATGAGCAGTGCGTGGAGCGCATCTTCATGGACATTTGGACGCGATGCAAACCGCTCAAGTTAAGTGTGTATGCAAGGTACACACGCCGAGGCGGTTTGGACATCAACCCTTGGCGAACCAGCCATCCACAATCTCCGCCGCCCAACATTCGGACGGCTAGACAATAAGCGGCCCGCTACATGGGCCACACGATGTGCTGGCTGTTGCGATCAACCGTAGGTTTTAAAACCTTTGAGGGGTGCCAATGGTGGAAAGTTAGCTGGACGTTTTTCTTTGGCCGCTTCCAGCGCTTCGCGAATGTGCGGATTGCTCCAAATAGCACCTTGCAACCATCCCATTTGGCGAAGACTGTCTTCCACGCTATGGTCGCGCGCATAGTTCAGGGCTTGCTTGGTACCCCAAATGGCCACTGGTGGTTTGTTGGCCATCTCTTTGGCACACGCTAAAGCCCCCGCCACCAGAGCTTCCTGTGATTCAAACACCTGTGTCACCAGGCCGTGCTTCAATGCATTGTCTGCACTGAGGCGACGACCGGTATACGCCAATTCTTTGACCAAACCCATAGGCAGCAATTTAGGCAAGCGTTGCAAAGTGCCGACGTCGGCCACCATGCCAATGTTGATTTCTTGAACGCAGAAAAAGGCATCTTGCGTGGCATAGCGAATGCAGCAGGCCGTCACCATGTCGACGGCACCGCCAATGCAACCGCCATGAATGGCGGCAATCACGGGCATGCGCAAAGTTTCCAACAAGGTGAAGGTGGATTGCATGTCGGTGAGCGAGTCATACACCGCAGCCCGGCCTTCAGGGCTATTAGCATCCATCGAAATGGCGCCTGAAAATGTTTCCAGGGCCATGCCTGCGGAAAAGTGTTTGCCTGTGCTCGAGATGACCAAGGCACGTGCCTTGCCTTCGTTGTTGAGTTGATGCAAGACGGTGTCGAGTTCGCGCCAAAACGTCGGGTGCATGGTGTTGAGCGATTCGGGCTTGTTCAGCACCAAATGCGCAACGTGGTCATTCATCGTCAGTGAAAAGCAATTGAGTTTGTCCATGGGGTGAGGCCTCGTGCAAAGCATGGTGGAGTGAATGGTTTGAACTGTAACTTGCGCTGTGATCTGGGGCTGTCCCGTGTTTGACCAGAGAGCCCACCCTTACGCCTAAAAGCCGGAGTTTTCGGCTGAGGTCGACACGCTTTAAACACAGACCCGCAAACTTGCGAATTTCTGCCGCATCTTGCGTATAAAAGGTGAGGGTTTGATCGCGGGTGACACTTTTAAAATTGTCGTAACGCAACTTGATGCCAATGGTTTTGCCGTCATAGCCTTTGCGCTTTAAATCTGCCGCCAATTGTTGGCACAGGCGTGTGAACACTTTGCTCAACTCGTCTTTGTCGCGCACGGCATGCAGGTCGGTTTCGAAGGTTGTTTCCCGGCTGATGCTAACGGGCTCGCTTTCGGTGCTGATGGGTCTGTCGTCTCGCCCCCATGCGGCTTCGTGCAACCAGGCGCCATACACCTTGCCAAAGTGCATTTGCAGCCAAGGCAGTTCACAGGCTGCCAACTGGCCAATGGTTTCAATGCCATGGTGCTTGAGCTTTTCATCCGCCTTGGGGCCCACGCCATTGATCTTGCGGCAGCTGAGCGGCCAGATGGCCGTTTTCAAATCGTCTTCGTGAACAATCGAAATGCCGTTGGGTTTGTTGAACTCACTGGCCATTTTGGCAATCAGTTTGTTGGGAGCAACACCCACTGAACAAGTGAGGCCCGTGGCTTCAAAAATACATTTCTGAATGAGTCGGGCCAAAACCTTGCCGCCTTCGCGTTGGCCGCCAGGCACCTCTGTGAAATCGATGTACACCTCATCCACACCTCGGTCTTCCATGACGGGGGCAATGTCGGTGATGATGCCTTTGAAGACTTTGGAGTAGTGTCGGTATTGATCAAAGTCCACGGGCAACAAAATGGCCTGCGGGCACAACTTGGCGGCCTTCATAAGTCCCATGGCCGAGCCAATGCCAAATTGACGTGCCGCATAAGTAGCGGTGGTGATCACGCCCCGGCCTGTGTAGCCTTCAATGCGTGGAAAAAAATCCAATGGAATTTCAGACAGATTGTCGGCCGACCATTCGTAGTCTGGGTGGGCTGCGCGCAGTCTTCCCAGTAAGTCATCTTCCTTGCGTCTACCCCCGCCAATGACCACTGGCAATCCCTTGAGCTGGGGGTAGCGCAACAACTCGACAGACGCATAAAAAGCGTCCATGTCGAGGTGGGCAATTCTTCTTTTGAGTGATGTGTTTTGCGTCACAAACTCAAATTGGCAGTGTGCGAGTTACTGAGGAAAGGTACCAGGCAACAAGATGCTCTTGTCGACGGTGTCCATTTGAGTGCGGCCACAAAATGCCATGGTCAAGTCAAGCTCGTTGTGAATGATTTGCAGCGCCTTTTCTACGCCGGGTTGCCCCATGGCGCCCAAACCATACAAGAATGCGCGGCCGATGTAAGTGCCCTGTGCTCCCAAGGCGCGCGCTTTGAGCACGTCTTGACCGCTGCGAATACCGCCATCCATGTGCACTTCAATTTGTTTACCCACAGCATCTACAATGGCCGGCAGGGCTTCAATGCTGCTTTGGGCGCCATCGAGTTGACGGCCGCCATGGTTGCTGACGATCATGGCATCGGCGCCACTTTCAACCGCCAAACGGGCGTCTTCTACATCTTGAATGCCCTTCAAAATAATCTTGCCACCCCAACGCTTTTTGATCCACTCCACATCACCCCAATTGAGGCGGGGGTCGAACTGTTGCGCAGTCCAGGCGGACAAGGAGCCCATGTTTTCAACGCCCTTGACGTGACCCACAATGTTGCCAAACTCGCGGCGTGAGGTACCTAACATGCCCAAAGCCCAACGTGGCTTGGTGGCAATGTTCAAAATATTGGGAATGGTCAGTTTGGGAGGTGCCGACAAGCCGTTTTTGAGATCTTTGTGGCGCTGCCCCAAAATTTGCAAATCCAAAGTAATGACGAGGGCTGAGCAGTTGGCGGCACGTGCACGCTCAATCAGTCGCTCAATGAAGTCGCGGTCGCGCATGACATACAGTTGGAACCAGAAGGGGTGGCCATCAGTGCCTTTGGACACATCTTCGATGGAGCAAATACTCATGGTCGACAGCGTGAAAGGAACGCCAAATTTTTTGGCTGCGCGTGCGGCCAAAATTTCACCATCTGCATGCTGCATGCCTGTCAAGCCAGTCGGGGCAATGGCCACTGGCATGGCAACTTTTTGACCAATCATGGTGGTGGCCGTACTGCGACCTTCCATGTTGACAGCCACCCGTTGGCGCAACTTGATTTTTTGAAAATCGCTTTCGTTGGCGCGGTAAGTACTTTCTGTCCAAGATCCGCTGTCTGCGTAGTCATAGAACATGCGGGGGACGCGCTTTTTGGCCAACAAACGCAATTCTTCAATGGTGGTGATCACGGGCATCTTTGATTTCCAATACTTGTTGATCGACTGAGCGTTGTGAGGTTTGAAATGATCAGCTGCAACTCACGCTGCCGCATCCCGACATGGTCACATTTTTAATGAGGGTGGGGTCGGCCAGTGTTTCTGTTTCGCTGTCAAAGTTGACCGATTTCAAATGTTGCGCCAAGCCTGCGTCCATGGTGGCCGCATGCTGTGGGAACCATTCGGCCAATGCCTCAGCCAGACGGGAAATGATGTCAGGGTCGCCTTGCACGTAATGTGTTTCGACAGCGCGCATGGTTTCCAAAATAGTGGCGTGTTGACCCGCATGACAGTTGTCTTCGCTAAAACCGGTGGCCACCATCCAACGGTCTTCTTGCGCAAAATGTTCAACGGTATGGCTCAGAAATTGGCGGTACAAATTGAGCTGCTCGCTTGGGGGTGTCTTGAGCAAAGCGTTGAGCATGGTCACAAATTCTTCATGTGTGTTGTCCATGCGTTCATCGCCAGTATGCAATTCGTTGGACCAGCTAAGGCCTGCTGCAAATGGGGACGCACTGCGCTGCTCGGTTTGAGTGGCTTCCATGACAAGTACCTTTTAAAAATTCAAGCGCGCATGGTGGCGTGCAATTTGTTGGCGAATTTGACCAGGCGCAGTGCCGCCCAAAGTATTGCGCGCATTCAAGGAGCCCACCAAGCTTAAGCATTCAAACACATCGGCTTGAATGGCGGGATTGAATTGCTGCAGGGTGGCCAAGGGCAGTTCGCTGAGGTCAAGGTTCTGGGTTTGTGCAGTTTTGACAGCATGGGCCACCACCTCGTGGGCATCACGGAATGGCAAACCTTTTTTGACCAAATAGTCTGCCAAGTCTGTGGCTGTGGCGTAGCCTTTTTTGGTGGCGGCTTCCATGGCTTGGGCGTTGACGGTAATGCCGCCTTCTTTTGTGCCGGTCTGCGCATTGGTTTGACCACCAATCATTTCGCTGAAGATACGCAAGGTGTCTTTCAGGGTGTCTACGGTGTCAAACAAAGGCTCTTTGTCCTCTTGGTTGTCTTTGTTGTAGGCCAAGGGCTGGCCTTTCATTAAGGTGATCAGGCCCATCAAGTGGCCGACCACACGACCAGTTTTGCCGCGTGCCAATTCAGGCACATCGGGATTTTTCTTTTGCGGCATGATGGAACTGCCAGTGGTGAAACGATCGGCAATTTTCACAAAGCCAAAGTTTTGGCTCATCCACAAAATGAGTTCTTCGCTCAAACGGCTAATGTGCACCATGCACAAAGAAGCCGCCGCAGTAAATTCAATGGCAAAGTCTCTGTCGCTGACGCCATCCAAGCTGTTTTGGCACACACAGGCGTTGCCTTGCGCGTCCACCATGCCAAGGCTTTTGGCCACACGCTCACGGTCGAGTGGGTAAGTGGTACCTGCCAACGCGGCAGAACCCAGAGGCAAGCGGTTGGTGCGGCGACGCACATCGGCCATGCGCTCGGCATCCCGCGCAAACATTTCAACGTAGGCTAACAAGTGGTGCGCAAAACTCACGGGCTGGGCAACTTGCAAATGGGTGAAGCCTGGCAGGATCACATCGACATGTCGCTCAGCCACTTCGATCAATGATTTTTGAAGGTCGTCCAGCAAACCACCAATCAGATCTATTTCACTAACCAACCAAAGGCGCACATCGGTGGCCACTTGGTCGTTGCGGCTACGACCTGTGTGCAGACGCTTGCCGGCATCACCAACAATTTGCGTGAGGCGAGCTTCGATGTTCAGGTGCACATCTTCCAAGTCCAATTTCCAGTCAAACTGGCCTTTGGAAATTTCTTCCGTAATTTGAGCCATGCCGCGCTGAATGTCGGCAAAGTCTTGCGAACTGATGATTTTTTGGGCGGCCAGCATCTCTGCATGCGCCAAACTGCCCTGAATGTCCGATTGCCACAAACGCTTGTCGAAGAAGACGCTCGAGGTATAGCGCTTGACCAGGTCACTCATGGGTTCGGAAAACAAGGCTGACCAGGCCTGGGACTTTTGATCGAATTGGTTTTTTGACATTTTCCGATTTTATCGGGTTGGCAAGCATCAACAACCCGAGGTAAGCCCTCAAATCTGACAGATTTGACCGAAAAATCCGCTTTGGACTTCTTATCCCGTATTCCTCAAGCCGGCAGCAATCCCATTGATCGACAAATGAATACCCATTTGGACACGTTCGTCCGACTTGCCCTCTCGGAAGCGGCGAATCAATTCGACCTGCAAATGGTGCAAGGGATCGATGTAGGGGAAACGATGGCGAATAGAGCGAGCCAAGGCTGGATTGTGCTCAAGCCGATGCTTGTCGCCCGTAATGAGGCTCATCACATGCGCAGTTCGATGCCATTCGGCTTCGATGGTGCTGAATATTTTCTTGCGCAGTTTGGTATCGGTCACCAGTTCGCTGTAGCGGGATGCCAAGGCCAAGTCGCTTTTGGCCAAGACCATGTCCATGTTGGACAGCAAAGTCTTAAAAAACGGCCATTGTTTGACCATTTTCTGTAAAAGTGCCAAAGCGGCTTTACTTTCTTTGTCCGTTGGTTGATTGAGAAAGTTTTCAATGGCTGAACCAAACCCATACCAACCCGGCAAAGTTAAACGACATTGGCCCCAACTAAAGCCCCAAGGGATGGCTCGCAAGTCTTCAATTTGTTGATTCGCTTTACGCGATGCGGGACGAGAGCCGATGTTGAGTTCGGCAATCTCTCGGATGGGCGTTGCACTGAAAAAGTAATCGTTGAAACCTTGTGTTTCATAGACCAAACTGCGGTAGGCATCCATGCTGGCTTGGGAAAGCTTGGCCGCGGTTTCCAAGAAGTTACGGGGTGCCGTCTTGGTGGGCTGAAGCAAAGTGGCTTCCAAGGTGGCTGCCACCAAAGTTTCCAAATTTCGTCTGCCAATTTCAGGGTTGGCATATTTGGAGCCAATCACTTCCCCTTGCTCAGTCAATCGAATCTGACCTCGGACGGTGCCTGGCGGTTGCGCCAAAATGGCTTGATAGCTAGGTCCGCCGCCACGTCCCACTGTACCGCCGCGGCCGTGGAACATGCGCAGTTGGATGTTGTGGCTGTTGGCCAGTCGATCAAAGTCTTCTACCAAAGCCACTTCGGCCCGGTACAACTCCCAGTTGCTGGTGAAGATACCGCCGTCTTTGTTGGAGTCAGAGTAACCCAACATGATGTCTTGTTCTGCGCCTGAGCGTTGAACCAATTGGGCAATGCCTGGCAGGGCATAAAACTCGCGCATGATGAGCGCTGAATTTCGAAGGTCTTCAATCGTTTCAAACAAGGGCACCACAATCAGATCGACCACCGCTTGCGCATCCAAGGTGCCACGCATTAGTCCCACTTCTTTTTGCAATAGCAATACTTCCAGCAGATCACTGACGGTTTCGGTGTGGCTGATGATGTAGTGGCGAATTGCTTCAGAGCCAAAGGCTTCACGCGAGGCGAGTGCAGTTTCAAAAATGGCCAACTCAGCGTGTGTGTGAGCAGAGTAATCAGCGCCAGGAATTCTCAGTGGTCGTGCATCGTTCAAAAGCCCCAAAAGAACAGTGCGCTTGCTGATCTCGTCAAGGCCGGCATAGTTTTTTTCGATGCGCGCTGTTGCCAACAGTTCTGCAACCACTTTTTGATGTTGGTCGGAGCTTTGTCGCAAATCGACTGTAGCCAAGTGAAAGCCAAAAACTTCAACAGCGCGAAGGAGTGGCAAGAGCCTTTGCCGTGCCAGATCTTGTGCCTGATGACTTTTCAATGAACTCTCAATGGTTCGAAGATCTGCCAAAAATTCAAGTGCATTTGGGTAGGGATTTTGAGGCGCAACCGCGTGCCTAGCAGCGTCGCCACCTGTCAACTGTTTTAAAGTGGCCGCAAGCCTTGCGTACATGCCTGTGAGCGCGCGTCGATAAGGTTCATCGATGCGGTGCGCATTGGTATCGGGTGAGCGCTCAGCCAATGCCTGCATGTCTGTTGGGAAATCCACCAACATGGCCGACAAAGACAATTCTGCGCCCAAATAATGAACTTCAGTCAGGTAGTGCCTCAACGCAACTTCGGCTTGACGCTTTAACGCATGGCTGAGTGTTTGTGCATTGACATTGGGGTTGCCGTCGCGATCACCACCAATCCATTGACCCATCCGAAGAAAGGGCGCAACGGGATGATTGCCTAGGGCGTCTTCCAAGGCGGCATAAATTTTGGGAATTTGTCGTAAAAAAGTTGATTCGTAGTAGCTCAGCGAATTTTCAATTTCATCGGCCACAGTCAGCTTTGAAAATCGAAGCAAGCGAGTTTGCCAAAGTTGCATGACGCGTGCACGAATACGTTGTTCGTTGCTTGCTAGCTCTTTGGGCGTTAGAGCGTCTTTGTT
>CALPYQ020000052.1 GCA_943327965.2 Singulisphaera sp. GP187 | reverse complement strand
CTGGCTCGGGTCCGAAGTAAGCAGTGTCGCCCAAACCGGAGGCTTTCAAATAAGCTTCAGCGCGCTTGGCAATTGAACGTGGGTCACGGTCGTAGGCTTTGCCATCACCGGGTTCCAAAACGTCGCAACCCAAGATCAAAGTTGTTTCTTCGAAGAAGGGGTCGATGTTGGCTGTGATGGGATCGGGCATCAACAACATGTCGGAGGCTTCAATGCCTTTCCAACCAGCGATAGAAGAACCGTCGAACGCGTGGCCGTCAGTGAACTTGCTCTCGTCAAAGTGGGAAATTGGCACTGAAACGTGCTGCTCTTTGCCACGGGTATCGGTGAAGCGGAAGTCAACAAATTTGACTTCGTTGTCTTTCACCATCTTCATCACGTCTGCGACGGTCTTTGCCATCAGATTCTCCTAAGGATGGGTGTTGATAATTGGTTCTTCGGGAATGCAGTTTCTGTGCCAACTAGTGCGCTTTGCGACATTTACCCAAGACCGCTATTGTGCCCCGAGGAAGTACAAGCCCCCGTCCAAAGCAGATGATTTTTTTGCCAAAATACATGCACCAGACAAAAGCAGCAATGCACCATTGTAGTGCAAATTAGATTAACGCACCATTTCGGGGCCAAGCTCGGTATGAAAGCCCTTCAAGCCTTCTTTCAGGGCTAAAAATGCCAGTTGAGCGCTTGATTCCGCCCCTTTGACGCCCAGTTCGATGTGTTTGCCCCATTGAGGGTGATCAACGCTGGGAAGGCTAAAGACCTTCACCCCTGCATGATCCCTTTCAATGGCCTCCATCAGGGGCGTTAGGGTGGCTTCCATGGCGCCAAACACAATGACCGACATTTCGATGCGCTTGGGTGCGACGCCCCAAGTTTGGCAATAGGCGTCAAGTTGCTCTTGCATCATGGGCCAAGCCATGACGGGAAAACCAGGGACAAAATGAACCCGCCCTAAGCCTTGCCCTTTGCAAGTAAAACCAGGAATCTTGTTGTAGGGATTGCGAATGATGCTGGCACCTTGCGGAAACATGCCCATGTTCAAACGGTGAAGGTTGTCTTCGCGATGGGGTTCATACGGCAAGCCTTGCTCTTGCGCCACATCACGCATGCGCTCCAAGATCAGCTCTTTGGCTTGAGGTTGCAGCGCCAGATCAAGGCCTAAGGCCTTGGCAGCGCACTGACGCGTGTGATCGTCGGGGGTGGCCCCAATGCCACCACAAGAAAACACCACATCGCCTGAAGCAAAAGCCCTGCGCAACACTTCCGTGATGCGTTCAGGCGCGTCACCCACATATTCGGCCCACGCCAATTGCAAACCACGCTCGCTAAGCAGTTCAATGAATTTAGGCAAGTGCTTGTCGGCCCGTTTGCCAGACAAAATTTCATCGCCAATGATGATGAGGCCAATGTCGGGGGCCTTGGATATTGGGGTGGTGTTCATAAAATGATTTCTTGCCTTAACTCTTCCAAGGCTTGCATCAGCATGTGTGCAAACCACAAGGAAGAAAAAATAAAGACCAAGGTGTAGATCCAAACTGCAATTGGAATGAGGATGACAAAGGCTGCAGCAAACAATGCGCCTGAGGCCCAAATAAGACTAGGGGCAGCCCCCATCATGCCAGTGACAACGCCCATGCCCAAAAGTTGGAAACGATATTTGGACATTAGCTCGATGCGTTCAATTTTGGTGGCGTGCTCAGACAACACGTCATAGGCCATCACCCTGTAGGTCATCCAACCCCAAATGAGCGGCGGCAACAAAAATGCCACAAAGGGCAGCCACCACAAAGGCAAGGTTAAGACAAACACCAACAAAGACAAGCTGACTGACAACAAAGTCCAGCCCACACTTTGCAGCAAGGTACCGCCCTGCTTTCTAACCAAGTGAGGGAAGCGTCGGTCTGCAACCAAATTGACCAAGGCTGGCGTGATCATGAAAGAAACCGCAACCAAGGACATGATCATGACCAAGGGCGTGACTGCAAAAATAATGATCAAGGGTGCGATGACCGCTTTCAAGTTCAACAGGCCCATTCGCTCTAACCAAGTCGAGGCCCAACCCATGACGCTGCTGGCATCGATCCAAGCACGAACTTGACTGACAGCCAACTCCCAGTACAAAGCCCCCAAGCCCATGACAATGACGGCCATCAAAATCAAGGGCAGCAATGAAAGCAAAATCACCTTGGGATGAATGCAATAGGCCACTGCCCGCCAAAATGAATCCATCATTTTTTTCATGATTGCGGATACTTTGAAAACAAGCGTGTCAGTCCCAATTTTTGCTGAGACCAAAATCCTTGACCATAGTCGCGGCCATTCTCCACTTGGTCTCTCACGCCTGTAGGGTCGTAACGATTGGAAAAATCAGCAGTTCCAAACATCATGTCCCACCAAGGAAACAAAACACCAAAATTGTGGCCGCCTAAAGTCTGCCGGCCAGCCGACTCATGACCAATGCCAATGCTATGGTGCAAGCGATGGAATCGGGGACTGACCCACAATCGATCGCCTAGCCAACCAAAACTGCATTTGATGTTGGCATGTTGAAAATTTTCACTGAGTTGGCCAATGGCGACCAAGGCCACAAACTGACCCGGACCCACGCCAATGAGCATGGCTACCATCGACAGCAACAGGGTTGTGACAATGTCGTCTAGCAAATGGTTTCGGTTGTCCGTCCACATGGTCATTTGCCGTTGTGAATGGTGCAATGAGTGGAGTGCCCACCAAGAATTAAATTGGTGTTGCCCACGGTGAATGAAATAGTTGACCGCATCAAACACCACCAAATAAATGACAAAGCTCACCACGGCTGTGTCTGTCACACCGGGCCAGACTGCATCTAAATTGAAGGTCGGAAGGCCATGGACGCGCAGCGTGCCAAATGCTGTTTCAAGCAAGTTTTCAAACGTGAAGAACATGAACAACTTGAACAAACCCAGTCGATGAATCAGGGTGTAGATCACATCAACTTTGACAGCACTGGGCGACACCAAAGGCTCGGCTGGTTTCCATTTTTCCAAGGGGGATATCACCAGAACCATGACCACAATTTGAACCACGCCCACCATGAGCCAACCTGTTCCCTCATAGGCAATATCAAGCAGATTGCCGGCGCCCAAGTGAAAAGCAATTGGCTGCACCACGCTTTCAAACAAAACCAATTGCATGAATGCAAAGCTGTCTGATAAGAATTCAAAAAAAGAAGTGAGCATGTTTAACGGCGGATCCAAAGGGTTCAAAAAACCTGAGCTTCAGTCATGGCTGCTTGGGCGTTTTTGAGGCTTCGGACACAAGTTTCGAATATTGCGGGTGGTGACGCAAACTGGCGAAGCAAAAACCCTTTTCTTTCAAGCCCACAATCAAGGGTTCAAGCACTGCAGGTGCCCAGGGGTCTTGTCGGGACCAGATGCCCAAATGCGCCACCAAGATATCGCCGCTTCGAATGTTCTTTAATGCATTTTTTAACAAGCTGGCGTTGCTGTGCGTTTGGCTTGATAGTTCATCGCCCAAAAACCCAGCGGGCGACCAGCCCACATGCGCATAGCCACAAGATGCTGCCGCTTGAATGAGTGCAGGGGATGTTTTTCCGCCGGGTGCTCTGAACAAAGGCAGGGTGGGTCGTCCAGTCATTGCTTCAAGTCGTTGTGACGCTTTATTCAGGTTGGCACAATAGTCTGCAGTGCTCCAATTTAAATCTTTGCCAGCGTTATCCCCTGCGCTGGGTCGAATCTTGAAGCGCTTGCCTTCCAAATCGGCACGCCAATAGGCATGGTCAAAGGTGTGGCTGGCAAAGTCATGATTTTCTGCACCTCTGTCCTTCCACCAAGCCGCCCAATGATTGCCCAAGCTGCCATCGCCTTCTTGGGTCTTTTCATTGGCGCCAAAAAAAGTGACGGGCACTTGATGTTGCCGTAAAACTTTGGCAATCAAAGGTGCGACCCCCATGTGGCCTGTGTCGAACGTTAAGTAAACCGGTTTTTGACACGCGGGCAATGTACTGCCCAAGGCTGGCGCAGCCTGCAAGGGCATGAGGGAAAGAAAGGCAACAGCCAGCCCAGCTGTTGTTCCGTTGGCTATGCGTTTATTGGCGCGGCGCATGATCCAAGGTCCAAACACCATGCGGTGATTTGCCCACTTTGATCTGCCGCACAACTTTGCGAGTGGTCATGTCAATGACCGTTAATTTTTGTGCCCAGCGTGAAGCCAGCAAAATGGTTTTACCGTCCGCGGTGATGTCCATGCAATCGGGACCGGTTGGGCCAGGGTATTGATCCACCACATTGAAAGTGGTGTAGTCAATTTTGCTGATGGCGTTGGCAACTCGGTTGCTAACCAAGACATGCTTTTTGTCGCCGACAGCTCGAAATGCATGCGCACCTTTGCCAGTGGTGATTTTTTTAATTTTTTTAGCGGGTCCATTCGAAACATCAAAGACCTCCACACCATCACCACCCGTTAAGGCGACCAAAATCGTTTTGTCATCGGGTGTGCCAAATACGTCTGCAGGCATGGGCCCTGTTTTAACGCGCCACTTGATGGTTTGGGTGGCCAAGTCGACCGCCACCAACTCGTTGCTGTCTTGCATGGTGGCCCAGACCGTGGTGCTTTTGCTGTCAATCCACATGTGGCTGGGTGTTTTGGCAGAGGGAATGCGCTTTACCAAGGTGGGCGTTTGGCCATCCCATTTGTAGATGTCGATGTGGTTCAAGCGATTGGCCACGGTGACAAACCACTTCATGTCTGGCGAAAAACGCAAATGGTAAGGGTCCAGAATGCCTGGAATGGTGCGTTGAATTTCAGCGGTGCGTGGGTCGATGAAGGTCAATGAATCTGACAAGGCATTGGCCACAATGACCGATTTTTCGTCGGGGGTCAGGTACAAATGGTGTGGCTCTTTGCCCGTTGGAATGCGCTTGGTTTCGGTCCAAGTAACAGGGTCAATGACACTGACATTGCCCTCTAAAGAATTGAGCACAAAGATGGGCGCAGGGGCATTTACGACAGGCTCTGGCGGCAAAGGTTGGGGTTTGCTCGACATGGCCAATACGGCGGAGCAAGCTGCCAGCCCCAGTGAAAGAGTCAGTGCGCGAAATATCATGTCCCAAGTGTAATGGCGGATTTCAAGCCTTACAGCTAGATCCCCAGACTCTTTGCGTCTTTTATGAGGGACTAATGTCAAAATGAAGGCATGTTAAAGGCAAATTTGATCTCCATTCGGGGTGTTCAACTGGAAGTGAAACACCTTCCTCGCCAAAGCCCTCCTTTGGCAGCGGCGCCCATGCCTACGCTGGTTTTCCTGCATGAAGGCTTGGGAAGTGTGGCACTTTGGAAAGATTGGCCCGAAAAAGTTTGCGAAGCATTGGGCTGCGAGGGCTGGGTTTACTCGCGACGAGGCTATGGGCAATCAGAGGGCATTGCAGATGTTCGGGGGACGGGCCGCCTTCCAGCGAATTACATGCACCAAGAGGCGTTGCAAGTCTTGCCTGATTTACTCAGCGCCTTGAACATTTCAAATCCCTTGCTAATTGGGCATTCCGATGGCGGCACCATTGCCTTAATTCACGCCAGTCAGCATCCGGTTGCGGGCTGCGTGGTCATGGCGCCGCATGTCATGGTGGAAGAAATTTCGATTGAAGCCATCTCGCAAGCACGCAATAACTTTGACAAGCTGCGACCGCGTTTGGCGGCGTTTCACAAAGATGTCGACATCGCCTTTTGGCAATGGAACGATGTGTGGCTAAGTCAGGCCTTTAGAAACTTTGACATACGCCCTCTGCTGCACAAAATTCAAGCACCCTTGATGGCTCTCCAAGGCAATGACGATCCTTATGGCAGCATGGCGCAAATTGAAGAGATTGCATTGAATGCACCACACACTCAGTTGGTCAAAATTGAAAACTGCGGCCACAGTCCCCACAAGGACCAACCCGAAAAAGTGCTTCAGGCTTTGAAGTATTTTTCAAGTTCGCTGGGCAAAATCCAACGCCACTGACCAGGCGCTAAATCATCGGGCAATTGCAATTGGCCAATGGCGCTGCGGTGCAAGCCCTCCACACGATTGCCAACAGCGGCCAACATGCGTTTCACTTGATGGTACTTGCCCTCAGTGAGCGTTAGTTTTAAGTGGGTCTCAGACACTTTTTCGCACGCGGCTGCTTTGACCGGCTTGGGGCTGTCGTCCAACACCACACCTGCCAATAATTTGTCCACTTGTTGCGCAGATATTTCGTGCTTGGTGGTGACTTCATACACCTTTGGCATGTGGTGCTTGGGCGAACTCATTCGATGAATAAATTTACCATCATCGGTCAGCAACAACAGACCCGTTGTGTCTTGATCTAAACGACCCACCGCTTGAACGCCCTGCACGGCTGCCTTTTGGGGACGCAGTCGAAGCGGTGAAGGCAAGAGGGTGTAAATGCTGGGCCAAGTAGAGGGCTTTTGCGAGCACTCAGTGCCAGTGGGCTTGTGCAGCATGAGGTATGCACGGTCAAAGTAGGGCCACTCTGTGCCTTGCACTTTGAACTTGAGATGTTCCGGGTCAAAGAAAACCCCGGGGTCATCTTGGACTTCGCCATGGACACTGACGTAGCCCTGCTGCACCAAGCCTGCACAAACGCGGCGGGTGCCAAAACCCTGGCTGAAGAGGATGTCTTCAAGGCGCATGGGCTTCATGGCACGACTCCGCGCAAAACTAAGGGCCTCAATGAATTACTTCAAGGCCTTGAAACGCACACGCTTGGGCTTGGCACCCTCTTCGCCCAAACGTTTCTTTTTATCGGCTTCGTACTCTTGGTAGTTGCCATCAAAGAACACCCATTGGCTGTCGCCTTCGGCGGCCAAGATGTGCGTTGCAATACGGTCCAAGAACCAACGGTCGTGGCTAATGACCATGACTGAGCCTGCAAACTCGAGCAAGGCATCTTCCAATGCGCGCAATGTTTCCACGTCCAAGTCATTGGAGGGCTCGTCCAAGAGCAACACGTTGCCGCCTTCGATGAGTGTTTTGGCCAAATGCAAACGGCCGCGCTCACCACCTGACAACATGCCCACTTTCTTTTGCTGATCGCCACCATTGAAGTTGAAGCGACCGCAATAGGCACGGCTAGGCATTTGGAATTTGCCGACAGTCATGATGTCCAGGCCACCGGACACATCTTCCCAAACAGTTTTTTCGTTAGACAAGTCGTCGCGATTTTGATCAACGAAAGCCATCTTCACAGTTTGACCGACCTTGATCGTGCCGCTGTCGGGTTGCTCTTTGCCCGCAATGAGTTTGAAGAGTGTGGATTTGCCGGCACCGTTTGGACCAATGATGCCAACGATGGCGCCAGCGGGAACTTTGAAACTGAGGTTGTCAATCAACAAACGGTCGCCAAACGATTTGCTGACGTTGGTGAATTCAAACACCTCATTGCCCAAACGCTCGGCCACAGGGATAAAAATCTCCTGTGTTTCATTGCGTTTTTGGTAGTCGTAATCGCTCAACTCTTCGAAGCGGGCCAAACGGGCCTTGCTCTTGGCTTGGCGACCTTTGGGGTTAGAACGGGCCCATTCCAATTCCTTTTTCATGGCCTTGGTGCGAGCGTCTTCGGTGCGTTGTTCTTGCTCTAAGCGGGCTTCTTTTTGCTCCAACCAAGTGGAGTAATTGCCTTTGTAGGGAATGCCGTGACCACGGTCCAATTCCAAAATCCACTCGGCCGCGTTGTCTAGGAAATAGCGATCGTGGGTAATGGCCACAACCGTGCCAGGAAAACGTTGCAAGAACAACTCGAGCCAGTCGACACTTTCTGCGTCCAAGTGGTTGGTGGGTTCGTCGAGCAACAACATGTCGGGACGACTGAGCAACAAGCGGCACAAAGCCACGCGACGTTTTTCACCGCCAGAGAGTTTGCCAATGACGGCATCCCACGGCGGCAAACGAAGTGCGTCTGCCGCAATTTCGAGTTGGTGATCGGAGGCATCGCCCGCAGTGGAGATGATGGCTTCCAGTTTGGCTTGTTCGGCTGCCAGTGCGTCAAAATCGGCGTCTTCTTCGGCGTAGGCTGCATAGACTTCTTCAAGGCGCGCTTGTGCGGCCTTCACTTCGCCCATGCCACCTTCCACCGCTTCTCGGACGGTTTCATCGGG
>CALPYQ020000051.1 GCA_943327965.2 Singulisphaera sp. GP187 | reverse complement strand
GTGGCATCAAGGCGGGTAGCTACGAAATCACCCCCGAGATGAGTCCCAAATCTGTGTTGAATATGCTGGTCCGCGGTGAAGAGACTTTGCGCAACATAACCTTGGTAGAAGGATGGACCTTCAAGCAGTTTCGGCAAGCTTTGGCCAAAGCCGACAACCTCAAATTGACCACGCAAAACCTGAGTGATCAGGAAATCATGGCCCAACTGGGTCGGCCAGACCTGCACCCTGAGGGGCGCTTTTATCCGGACACCTACACCTACGCCAAGGGCGCAACAGACTTCTCTGTCATGAAACGTGCCCTCAAATCAATGGACCAACACCTGAATCAAATTTGGTCACAACAGCGTAGTCGTTCGGTGATTAAAAGTCCTGATGAGTTGCTTATTTTGGCCAGCATTGTTGAAAAAGAAACAGGCAGGGCCAATGACCGCCCCATGATTTCATCGGTATTTCACAACCGCTTGAAGATTGGCATGCGACTTCAAACCGACCCGACCGTCATTTATGGCATGGGCAATGCCTTTGATGGCAATTTGCGCAAGGCTGACTTAAAAAACGACACGCCCTACAACACCTACACCCGCGCAGGATTGCCGCCCACGCCCATTGCCATGCCTGGCAAAGCCGCTTTGCTGGCTGCCATTGAACCCGCAAGCTCGAATGCTCTGTATTTTGTGGCGCGAGGCGATGGCACCAGCCATTTCAGTCAGTCGCTGAACGAGCACAATCAAGCGGTTAACAAATATCAACGCGGCATGGCCGCACAGGGTAAATAAAACCATGAATCGACCTTGGTTTATCTCTTTCGAAGGCATTGATGGCGCAGGCAAATCGACGCACATTGATGGACTTGCCAATTGGTTCAAAGCAAGAGGTCATACAGTTACGCTAACTCGCGAACCAGGCGGTACCCCCCTGGCCGAAAAATTCAGAGCGTTGGCTTTGCATGAAAGCATGGACCCTTTAACCGAAGCATTGTTGATGTTTGCAGCGCGCCGTGAACATTTGCTCAACGTCATTGAACCCGCTTTGGCGCGAGGTGAAGTTGTCCTGTGCGATCGTTTTACAGATGCCACATTTGCTTACCAAGGTGGTGGCAGGGGGTTTGATTGGAAGGTCCTTCAAACACTGGAGGCCATGGTTCAAAATGTACCTGCCACATCCCTTCGTCAGCCCGATCTGACCATTTGGTTCGACTTGTCGCCAGAGGTTGCTGCAGAACGACTTTCTACAGCGCGGGTACCCGATAAATTTGAATCGCAACCCATCTCATTTTTTCAACAAGTGCGTGCGGGTTATGCGCAGCGCATGAACGAAATGCCTTCACGCTTCGCCCAAATTTCTGCCGATCAAACCCGCGAAGCAGTTTGGCAAGATGTTGTCAGCGCGGTAGAAAAAACTTATCAGGCATGACAAGCAAGGCTCCCTGGATTCATCGACAAAGTTTGAGCTTGCTGGCCCAGCAGGGTCATGCTTGGCTGCTTCAAGGCCCCTCTGGCTTGGGTCAATATGCACTGGCAACCGCCATGGTCAGCGCTTGGCTTTGTGAGTCAGAGCATGCACTGACAAAAGGCGCTTGTGGCCAATGCGGAAGTTGCCATGCGTTGAGCGTTCACACCCACGCCGATCTTTTTGTCTTGATGCCAGAAACTGTTTTGTTGGAATTAGGCTGGCCTTTGAGTGAAAAAGCACAGGCTGAGATTGACAATAAAACTCGCAAGCCCAGTAAAGAAATTCGCATCGACGCCATGCGCGATGCCATTGAGTTTTCTCAACGAACCAACGCAAGAGGGCGGGGCAAGGCTGTCTTGGTTTATCCAGCGGAACGCATGAACCATGTCACTGCCAACGCTTTACTCAAGACCCTGGAAGAGCCGCCTGGCGATGTTAAATTTGTCTTGGCCAGCGAAGCCGCGCATCAGTTACTGCCCACCATCCGAAGCCGTTGTTTGATTCACACCATGGCCTGGCCCAATCATCAAGAAGCCGAAGCGTGGTTAACTCAACATGGCTTTTCGGCAGAGGAGGCCACGTTTGCCTTAAGGACTGCGGGAGGCAGACCTGACGAGGTATTTCGTCAAAAAGAATTGGGGCAAACCATGCAATGGTGGGCTCAGTTTCCACGTGCCATGCAAGCTGGTGATGCCAGCTATTGCAGCAATTTACCGCCCAGCGAAGTAATCGATGCCCTTCAAAAACTTTGTCACGATTTGATGATGCGACAAGCCGAAGCTTCACTTCGCTACTTCAATGCTTCAGACTTGCCAAGCATCCAATCGAATGGCGCCAACTTGACTGCGTGGTTCAAACGCCTGTCTCAAGCTGCGCGTTCCTCAGAACATCCTTTCAACGCAGGTTTGATGCTTGAAGCTTTGTGTTCTGAAGCACGTGAAGTCATCAACGCCACCTAATATGTACACAGATTCTCACTGCCACCTTTCATTTCCAGAGCTGAAGTCGAACCTTGCCGACATCCGCGCGCACATGGCAAGCGCACAAGTCAGTCGTGCTTTGTGTATTTGCACCACCATTGAAGAATTTGAGCAAGTTCACGAGTTGGCCACAAGCTATGACAACTTTTGGAGCACAGTGGGTGTCCATCCTGACAACGAAGACATCTACGAGCCCAACATACAAGATCTGATTGCTCGAGGATCTTTAGATCGCGTGGTGGCCATCGGTGAAACCGGCTTGGATTACTACCAAATGTCGGAACGAAAAGGCGGCCGAACCATTGAAGACATGGGTTGGCAAAGAGACCGGTTTAGAACGCACATTCGTGCTGCTCGGCAACTTCAACTTCCTATGGTGATTCACACACGATCTGCTTCTGAAGACACCCTTAGTATTTTGAAAGAAGAGGGTGAATCTGGAGATAATGGGAGTGCAGGCGGTGTTTTTCATTGCTTTACTGAAACGCAGGCTGTGGCCAAAGCAGCGCTCGATTTGGGTTTTTACATTTCTTTTTCCGGTATATTGACCTTCAAATCTGCACAAGATTTACGCGATGTGGCCGCCTGGGTACCATTGGACAGGTTGCTGATTGAAACGGACAGTCCCTATTTGGCGCCTGTTCCGTATCGTGGAAAAACAAACAACCCCTCATACGTGCCTTATGTGGCCCAACTTTTGGCGGACTTACGTGGCATGCCGGTGCAAGAAATGGCTGATTTAACCAGTCAAAACTTCAACCAATTGTTCCCAAAAGTAATGATTTGAACAGAATGACGACAATTTTTAACATGACAATTCACTTTAATAAAATTTTAAAGAATATTGTTTTATATGTATTTTTAAGCAATTTATCATTTTCATGGGCAGGCTCCTATGAGGATTTCTTTCAAGCCACCCAAAGAGACCAAGTTCAAGTAGTTTCTAACTTACTGAGTCGGGGTTTTGATCCAAACACCGTCAATGTGAATGCCGAGCCTGCCATTTTTGATGCCTGGGATCATGGTGCTTTGAAAGTTCTTGAAAGCCTCATTCGCCATCCCAATACAAAATTGAATGTCAAAAACAGCCATGGCGAAAGCCTATTGATGCTGGTTTGCCTTAAAGGGAACCTGAAGTTTTCGCAATTGCTCATTGAGCGGCAGGCAGACATCAACCATCCCGGCTGGACACCGCTGCATTACGCAGCCACCAATGGCAACACCAAGATTGTGAAAATGTTGCTCGATGAAAGCGCCTACATCGACGCTGAATCGCCCAATGGCACAACGCCGCTGATGATGGCTGCTAGGTATGGCAGCCCAGAAGCCGTTCAATTGCTCATCAAAGAAGGTGCAGACATTCACTTAAAGAATCAGTTGGGCTTGTCTGCGCTTAACTTTGCGAAAGATGGTGGTCGACCAGACTCCATCAAACTCATAGAAGCAGCATTGGCCCAATCGGCACCGCAAGCGAGTCGCTAACGGTTTTCTTGCTCAGCGCAAAGAGCATCAATTGCCATCTTATTTAATTGATACGATGTATATTATGTTAAGTAAAGAATTGATCAAATCAATTCGGTATTGAAATGAGCCTTCATGAAAATTGGCCCTATCAGGGCCAATTAATCTCTTAGGGGTTCAGCTTTAAGACTTGAGTGGGTCCCGAAGTTGTCATTCTTAAAGGTCGGTACTTCACTTGTCCCCACTCATCCTTCATATCGCGATAACGCGGTGAGAATGGATGACCACTTTGACCCGTCTGATAAATAAAACCAGATTCATCCAAGTTGGCCAAGTCATAAACGGCCCGCATAGAAGCTGCGTGCCTAGTCGCAAACGGTACGGTAGCACTGCTGGTCCAATACTGACCCACATTGACCGTAAAGGCATCACCACCACTGGGTCCAGAAACATCAAAATAAGGCGCAAGCGTTTTGACGTTCCCAAAAGGCTTGTGCGCACTCAGCGCTGGGTGTGAGCGGCCCCAATTCCATTCAGCAACTTTGTCGCCCTGCATGGCCACAATTTTGTCCAACGCAGAATCAAGTGCCTTGTTCATCAAGACCTGACAACCCGCGTCACCACACCATGATTTGTCTTGCGATGCCAAGACACCTTCAATGGCAGGTCTAAAGGCACGCTTTCCGAACAAGGCTTTGAAACGTGCTTCACCCAACTTGGGAATTAGGATTGCGCGTGTTACTTCATCAATCCAGACGGCATAAATCAAAGCGCCTGCAGAATCACGTGTCATTTGACCTTTGAAGGATTTGAGCAACGGCAATGCTTCACTGGCTTTGGCATGTTGAGAAGTCAATGTTTGCAAATATGGCAACAAGCGCTCTGCAGCCAATGAATGAACATCTGCTTGAATGACTTTCATTCTGTCGGCATCGAGCTTTTGACCCGCAGAAAGCAACTGAGAAATACGATCAAATCGTTCTGGCCCGGTCCAATCATGGGTCAAGAACTGTGAATAGCCTGGCGGCAAAATCTTTTCATTGGCCGTGGCGTGCCATCCTCGTTTTTCAATATCGGCTTGGGTTATTTCAGGGGTTTGATCGTAAGGTATCCAAGACTGCCAATCGTATTGCGCAAGCCAACCGGGTGCAGGCACCATGCCCTTTAAATCATGGCTTGCCGATCGAACAGGCACTTTGCCCGCGGCCTTAAACAAC
This sequence comes from Singulisphaera sp. GP187, assembly GCA_943327965.2. Lineage (GTDB taxonomy): Bacteria > Pseudomonadota > Gammaproteobacteria > Burkholderiales > Burkholderiaceae_C > Limnohabitans_A. Next base: position 3,027 of record CALPYQ020000051.1, on the reverse strand, counting down.
ACCTGCCCTGCCGTATCGGCCATCACAACGCTTTGCATGGGTGAATGGTTGTTTGCAAAGGCTTTTCTCAAGTCTGCCACTGATGTTGCAAAGTTAGCCTCCATGCCCGCCACAATGGTTTGGTTGTCGACATCAAGCGCAGTCCAACGAAGGGCGATGGCATATTTGTCCATGTTTAAAAACTGCGCATACGCTGGTTGAACATCAGAAATGACAGGGCCATGGCGCGTACTTCGGACCTTGATGGTCACATCGCCCTGCCCCTTCACTTTGATCACTTCATTGCGCGTTTCAAAAGCTTGTTGGCCGGTAGGCGTGCGGTAGTTGTCTTGACCTTCCAAGGCTTCTAAATACAAGTCTTGAACATCGGGTCCAGTATTGGTAAAGCCCCAAGCAGCTTTGGTGGTTCGGCCCAAAACCACAAATGGCAACCCAGGCAAGGTTGCACCAACCACATCCAAAGCACCATGTGCTTTGCCGTCCGAAAACTGACCCGCTGGGGCATGCAAACCCGCAAAATACCAAACGGCAGGCGCACTTAAACCTAAGTGAGGGTCGTTCGCCAACAGAGGCAAACCAGATTTTGTATTGCTTCCAGGTAAGACCCAATTGTTACTGCCCTTGCCCTCGAGCACGCCAATGTCCAGCGTTGTAGACGCTAGCAACTGCTGAGTCGCTAGTGCTTTGCTTTGAGGTGATGTACTTTTTGCATAGACATCCAATTTTTGATAAAGCGCTGCAATATCAACTTGTGTACCGCGTGACTCTCCTGGGTACGGCGGCAACAATTTCCATAATTCATCTGTGCTTAAGTTTTGTGCGACCATCAAGCGCGCAAATTCATTGCCCCAATTGCCGCCTAAATCAAGCGCCATCATGAGTGCCCAACCGACGCTGTCGACGGCAGTCCAAGGCTTCATGACCTTAGAAGGATTGATGCCTAACAGCACAAATTCTGGCGCTCGCCATTGCGCGCTGGCAAAGCCTGCCTGGACGCCTTCGGCATAGGCCTCTAATGCTTTTTGAGTGTTGGGCGGTAACTTCTCAAACTGCGCTTGCGCCGCTTTCATGATGCCCAACGTGCGCATCAACTTATCGGTTTCTAATGTTGGGGTGCCCAACCATTCCGACAGCTCACCATGCATCACTTGTCGATTGAAAGCCAACTGCCAGCCACGTTCCTGAGCGTGAACATACCCAATGGCGCGCCAAGCATCCATCGGTGTTTGAGCATGGATGTGCGTCACATCGGAGGCATCGCGTTTGATCTCAACGCCTGCAGACAACCCATTCAATGGCGCATCCCCAGACAACGGTGCCATGGAGCGCAACAAGTAAATTTGAAAGACACCAAAGGCAGTGAGACCCAATACAACCAGTGCTAGGACCGATCGCAGAAACCACTGACTCCAACGCGTAGATTGACGTGCCATTAAATGTGCCCCCAGACTAAAAATGCATCACGACCTTCGGTGGCCAAATCGACTTTGGCACCAACAGGCAAAAGGACTTTGGTAGGCACATGGCCAAATGGCAATCCAGTAAGAACCGGTATCTTGAGTTGTGTTCGCAATCTGTCGATCACGGTTTTCAATTTGAAGCCTTTGTCGTGAGGCACCAATTTGTAATTGGTAAATTGACCGAAAACGATGGCCTTTTGTTGTTGCAAAACACCCGCATTGAAAAGTTGCGTCAGCATGCGCTCCACTTTGTAAGGATGCTCGCCGACATCTTCTAAAAATAAAACGCCACCTTTGACATTCGGAAAATAGGGCGTGCCCACCATGGAGGTCAGCACCGCCAAATTACCGCCCCACAACACAGCGTGATTCACTTTAACGGGCTTGCCAATATCATCCAAGGACAAGCGCCAACCGGTGCCCTCCCCTTGCTCTAAACACAGGTCTTCAAAGCAAGCTTCCATGATGTCATCGGGCATGCCGTCTGGACCAAAGTCTTCACCGAGTGCGGGGCCTTGCCATGTGATGCGCTGGGTTTTGGCGTAGACAGCCAACTGAAACGCGGTGAAGTCACTCAAGCCTACAAATTGCGTGCCTTTGTCGATGGCTTTGGCGATGGCTTTGTAGGGCAGCTGCGTCAATAAACGCGTCAGGCCATACCCTCCCCTAGAAATCATGGCGATGTCAGCGCCACTGGCAGCTGCGCGCGAGATGGCACTCAAACGAATTTCATCGCTGCCCGCAAATCGCATGCTGGCACTTAATGCATCAGCATCAATCTCAACTTGATGGCCAAGTGCTTCAAGGCGTTTAACACCCCGCTTAAAAGCGGCTTTGTCGCGAACTGCACTAGACGGCGAAAAAATGTAAATATGACTCATGAATGCGGTACTTTAAAAAGCTGGACTGCAGCCTCAGCAATGGATTGTCCATGTTCTTGAACAAAATGCCCAGCTTGCGGCAACAGCATGGGCTCAGGACAGTTGCGAATTATTTTTTGCAAATTGCGCATGACGGTTTCACCCAAGACCGGATCTTGCAAACCAATGGCCATGAAAGATTGACCTTGCCAATCATTGCGCCAAAAGTGATCGGCACGCCTTGAAATGTCTGCCCCAGGGCTATTCCAATCTTCTGGCACCATGGGCGGGAAAGCATGCAGCGCAGCACGGTGACCTTTGTCTGTAAATGGGCGGTTGTAGGCTTGAGTTTCCTCAGGCGACATGTGTTTGTTGCCGCGCGCAAACAGCTTACCAACATCAAAGTCAGGATTGTCTTTGCACCATGCGCGCCAACTTAAAAACCCTTCTGACAAGGACGCTTCGCCCGTTGTTAAGGTGGTGTTCATCACCAGCAAGCCCACAAATCGACTTGGCATTTCCATGGGCAAAGTGAGACCTAATATCCCCCCCCAATCTTGAACCACCAAGACCACTTTTTCCAAGTTCAATCTTTCGATGAACTCCCATAAAACTTGGCGATGGAAGTGGAAGCTGTGTTGCTGTGATTTTTTGAGCTTGTCGCTTTTTCCAAAACCAATGAGATCGGGCGCAACTACGCGATGGCC
>CALPYQ020000050.1 GCA_943327965.2 Singulisphaera sp. GP187 | reverse complement strand
TGCGTCTGAACCATGGACGGCATTGGCATCAATGCTGTCGGCAAAATCAGCGCGAATTGTGCCAGGAGCTGCCTTCTTAGGATCTGTAGCACCCATCAAATCACGGTTTTTCAAAATGGCGCCTTCACCTTCCAAGGCTTGGATCATGACGGGACCTGAAATCATGAAGTCAACCAAATCTTTGAAGAAAGGACGCGCTTTGTGAACTGCATAAAAAGCTTCAGCTTCGCCGCGTGACAAATGGGCCATTTTGGCGGCAACAACTTTAAGGCCAGCGGCTTCAAAGCGGGCGTAGATTTGTCCAATGACGTTTTTAGCAACAGCATCAGGCTTGATGATAGAAAGTGTGCGTTCGATGGCCATGTTGAGATTCCTCAGTTTTATTTTAAAAATAGGTATTGGAAACCTTGATTTCCAAATTTGGTTGCACTCAGGCAAGCCGGCTATTCTAACCCGACATTAGGGTTTCCCCATGGTGAAAAAGGATTTGTCATTCAGGGTGTTAGACCGTTAACGGCTTCGGCCGCCACTCCGCCTTGGCCCGCCTGTCCGGCCGCCAGGGCCTTGGGCTTTTCGTTGCCGACTGAAACTGTCCGCACCAATATAGCCCACCGACGTTTTCATAGGGTCAGGTTGCGAATTGTCCTGGCGGGTCCGATTTTGACTTTGGGCAGAACGGCCTTGACCTGATTTTTTGGCACCAAAAGCACGATTTCTTGGATTGTTTGACTTTCGTTCTTGGGGGCGAGGTGTATCGCCACTTGAGTCGGAAGCGCCAGATTTAGGGGCTTCGGCTTTATTGGCTGCATGTGTCAATGCGCGGATGTCGGCTTCGTCTAGCTCCATGAAAGTGCTGCGCCTTAAACCATGAGGCAAGACCATGGCGCCATAACGTATGCGAATCAAACGACTGACCGCATGACCAACCGCTTCCATCATGCGGCGGACTTCGCGATTACGCCCTTCAGAAATGGTGACGCGATACCAGCAATTTGAGCCCTCACCACCACCGTTTTCAATCGATCCAAATTGCGCCATGCCATCGTCCAGCATGACGCCCTCTAATAGTTTTTGTTTCTCTTCGTTGCTTAGAGCGCCTAACACGCGAACGGCATATTCACGCTCCAAGCCAAAGCGTGGATGCATTAAGCGGTTGGCCAATTCACCAGAATTGGTGAACAACAACAAGCCTTCCGTGTTTAAGTCCAAGCGTCCGACAGATTGCCATTTACCTTGCTGCAGCCTGGGCAGTTTTCGAAAAACTGTGGGCCTATTTTTGGGGTCATCATGGGTCACAATTTCGCCAGCAGGCTTGTGATAAGCAATGACCCGCGGTGGCGGTGGATCAATTCGAACCCTCAAAGGTCGTCCATTGACTTTGACTTGGTCGCCAAATTGAATACGCTGGCCAATGTGGGCGGGCTCATTGTTGACAGAAATTCGGCCTTCCAAAATGAGTTGTTCCATTTCAAGCCTAGACCCCAGGCCAGCTTGCGCCAACACTTTGTGCAATTTTGGAGACTCTGCCTGCGGTGCCAATACGCGTTTGGTGATCAGGGGTGAAATGACACCTTCTGCTGCTTGATCAAACTGACCCGACACGACATCTTCGATGCCAATGGGCTTGAACACGTCATTGGGGTTGTCTGACATCAATGTTTGTTTGGTTTCAGATTCAGTTTGCTCTGGCAATTCTGAAGGCTCATTCATGGGTTGGCCCTGCTTGTTGATCAGTTTGTTCATCCACGGGATGCTCTGCTGGTAAACCCATCTCTTCAATTGCCTGTTCCAAGGACAAAGAAGCTTGGCTTGTATCTTCTTCAGGCATGTTCAAACTGGACAATGCGGCAGCTTGGCTGTCAACCGATGGCAAAAGAGGCAATTGGTCCAGTGAAGCAAGGCCCAAATCATCTAAGAATTGGCGTGTGGTTGCGTACAGACCTGGGCGCCCAACTGACTCTCGGTGACCAATGACTTCAACCCAACCACGATCTTCCAATTGCTTCAATATTTGTGTATTGATGGTGACACCACGAATGTCTTCCATGTCACCACGTGTGACAGGTTGGCGGTATGCAATGATGGCCAATGTTTCCATCACCGCACGCGTGTATTTGGGTGGTTTTTCTGGGTTCAGTTTGTCCAAATAAATGCGTAACTCTGGTCGGCTCTGAAAGCGCCATCCCGTGGCGACTGAAACCAATTCAAGGCCGCGTTCGGCCCAATCTAACTGAAGCTCTTCCAAAAGAGCCTTAAGGGTGTCAGCGCCTAAAGCATCGTCAAACAAAACTCGTAAATCACGCAATGTGACAGGTTGAGTTGAGCAAAGCAACGCTGTTTCTAGGACACGCTTGGCCTGCGCCGTATTCATGGTGTCAATCTTCCGGGATAAATACGCCAATGGCGCGAATCGAGACACACTCTTGAGTTGAATTCAACCAAGTATGGAGAAAATCCAGGGGTGCGTCACATGGAAATGATTCAAGTCGCATTAGTAATGCAAACAGTGAGCCTGAGAATCAGGTTTTTTCATTGTAACTGAGGGACCACGCCTCCAGCAATGCTTGAAAGTCTAATGGCAAACTCGATTTGAAAGCCAAGGGTTTTTGGGTCATGGGATGCGCAAAAGCCAGTTGTTCAGCGTGTAATCCCTGACGGGGCAATAAGGTGTTGGGCGATCCGCCATAGAGGTGGTCACTCAACAGGGGCATTTTGAGGGCTGCCATGTGCACACGAATTTGGTGGGTTCTGCCTGTCTCCAAGATGCAGCGTACCAGTGAGCCATGGCTATTTTGATCTAGCACGTGAAAATGGGTTAAGGCCAATTTGCCAGAATTCTTGCTTAAATCAACAGCCGCCATTCTCAGTCGATTGGCGGGGTCTCGCCCAATGGGCAAGTCAACTGACTTTTGTTTGGCGCCAGACCATGCTTTGTCACTGATGGCCAGATATTGCCTTTTAACCTCCCTGGCCGCTATTTGCTTGACCAAGGCATCCATGGCTTGTCGTGTTCGGGCTACCACCATCAAGCCACTGGTGTCCTTGTCTAGCCTGTGAACAATGCCTGCCCTTGGCAAATCCATCAGCGCAGAATCCAAGCCCAAAAGACCATTCATCAGGGTGCCAGACCAGTTACCTGGGGCCGGATGAACGACCATTCCAGGGGGTTTGTCGATAATTCTGAGAAATTCGTCTTCAAAAACCACATTCAGGGCTATGTTTTCGGGTTTGAATGCTTGGGATTGAGGTGTCGCACGAAGTTCGATGCTCCAAGACTCCCCTGCCTTGACCTTGGTGGCAGACTTGGTACAAGCCAAGCCAAGTCGAGTCACTGCGCCATCCTCAAGCAATTGTTGCAAGTAACTGCGCGAAAACTCTGGGACAGAGGCAGCCAGCATTTTGTCTAAGCGTTGGCCATGAAACTCTGGCGGAACCTCTATCGACCGAATTTCAACCAAAGCCTCTCTTGAGACCGATTCAAAGAAACTTTCTTCTTGTGGGTCTTCAGACTCGTCCTGATCAATGTGGCTCGATATAATCAATTTGGTTTATTTCCAAGGTTGCCAGATGTTGAACATCAGATTATCGGTGCTTGCGCTTACGTTTGTTAGCTTATCGGCTCCACTCTTGTCGGGTTGCGCTGGTTCTACCATCGACCCTACAGCCGTTTGGACGCCCGAAAAAATATACAGCGAAGCTCGCGATGAAGCCAGTGCTGGTGCCTGGGACCGTGCCGCCATGTTGTTTGATAAATTGGAGGGCCGAGCCGCTGGAACCCCACTGGCACAACAAGCTCAAATTGAAAAAGCTTATGCGCAATACCGGTCTGGTGAAAAAGTTCAAGCCATTGGTACTCTAGATCGTTTCTTAAAGCTTCACCCAACAAGCCCTGCCATTGACTATGCCCTCTACCTCAAGGGCTTGGTTAACTTCAATGACAACTTGGGTCTTTTCTCATTCATCACCAAACAAGACCTTTCAGAACGTGACCAAAAAGCTGCCAAAGACTCCTTTGAATCTTTCAAAGAATTGACTCAGCGATTCCCTGAATCCAAGTACACCCCTGATTCCTTGCAACGCATGACCTACATCGTCAATTCTTTGGCGTCTTACGAGGTTCATGTGGCACGCTACTACTTGAGCAAAGGCGCTTATGTGGCCGCCATTAACCGTGCACAAGTTGCAATTACGGATTATCCAGGTGTACCCGCTGCAAAAGAAGCCTTAGAAATTATGGTCAAGTCCTACGACGCCATGGGCATCAAAGAATTGAAGGCCGATGCACAACGTGTATTGGACAAAAACTTCCCTGACACACCTCAATCAGGAAAAAAGCCAGAAGCTAAGAAGCCTGGTTCATGGTGGAAGTTTTGGTAAGTTGTTGAACAGCCAACTCGAATTCTGATTCACTGTCAATCCGTCGCATGGGCGGAAGGCACGACATCAAGCGTTTGCCATAAGACATCCCTGTTAATCGGGGATCGCAAACAACCAACAAGCCCTGGTCTGTTTCACTTCTGATCAATCGGCCAGCACCTTGCTTAAGCGCTACGGCAGCTTCCGGCAAACTGTAATCTGAGAAAGAACTCTTTCCCAAACATTCAAGCCGTTGAGAACGTGCCTCAACCAAGGGATCGTTGGGTGGCGGGAAAGGCAATTTATCGATGACGACCAATTGCAATGCATCCCCTGGTACATCAAAGCCTTCCCAAAAAGAAGCCGATGCGACCAAGACACAACCCATGCCGCCAAGCTGAGCACCTTCCCGAAAGCGCTCCATGAGCCTGCGCTTAGGGCCTTGACCTTGAACAAGAACCTCTAACTCACCCGTTTGGGCTAAGGCAGCAGTCAGTGCTTCGCCAATGTTGCGCATGGCATTCAAGGTGGTGGTGAGGACCAGGGTGCGTCCGCCTAATTGGCGTGCGTATTTTTCGACCCACAAAGCTACAGTTCGAGTGTGCGCAAAATCGTTTGGCTTTGGCATTCCTTTGGGCACATAGATGGCCGCCATGCTTTCATAGTCAAAAGGACTGGCAACTCGAAGCTTGCGCGCATGAGAGAGTCCACAAGGGTCTGTGAACCATTTCATTTGATCATCTTCACCCAAAGTGGCGGAAGTAAAAATCCAAGATTTGCCTGAGGCACCCTGACTACCTGCAGCTGAATTTTCAGGTGTTGAGTCGGACTGAATGTCTGCAGGCAATCGATTCAACATCAGGGTATGAACCGCTTTGGAAATATCAAGGGGTGATTCAACCAAGCGCAATTGAGTTCCAACTTCAAGCCACCGAACAGATCCTTCTAAACACGCCTCTTGAAAGTGATCGATTGATGCCAGCTGCATGCTGACACGTTCATGCAATCGAACAAAATCGGGCGCTATTTCGCTGACGGTGTCTAAAGCTGAATGTGCTGCATTCAATGCCACTTGCAACTGCGCCATGGCGGTTAACCAACTGGCTGTTTCAATGTCGTCCGGAATTGGCTCTGCCCATCGCAATCGGGAACCAGGACGTGCGTGTTGTGCGGTTAGTCGCAAATCGCGTGTTGCTTTTTCCATGACGTTACAAATGAGCGTCCAGTCGACCAAGCCCCTGGCAAATTGAATACCTGCACCCAAAATATCACGTGTAAGCTCTAACAGTTGACTGGTACTGACGTGCCGACCTAAGAAATTGATCCCAATTTCATTGAGCTGGTGCGCCTCATCAAAAACAACTGTTTGAACAGAAGGCAACAATTCGGCCATGCCTGTTTCTCGAACATTGAGGTCGGCAAAAAACAAATGGTGATTGATGACAACCACATCGGCGGCCATGGCTTCTTTTCGCGCTAAATTGACATGGCACGATTTGAAATGAGGGCATGGAGAGCCCAAACAATTGTCGCGTGTGCTTGTGACCAAAGGAATGACGGGTGATCGATCGTCGAGCCCAGACAATTCAGAGAGATCACCGGTTCGGGTGGAATGTGACCATGTTTCAATTTTGCTCAGTGCATGGGCATGAATTCTGAGCGAGGCATCACTGCTTTGCCGTGCTTGGGACAGGCGCTGTGTACAAAGATAGCTGCCCCGACCTTTTAATAAAGCAACCCGAATGGGCAACTTCATAACCTCGACCAACTTGGGAATATCGCGAGAAAAAAGTTGATCCTGTAGTGCTTTTGTCGCGGTAGAAACCAAAGCTCGATGGCCACTTAAAAGAACTGGTACCAAATAGGCATATGTTTTACCAACCCCCGTACCTGCCTCAACCACCAACTCGCCCCCACTGGAAATGGTTTCAGAAACAGCCAAAGCCATTTCTGTTTGACCAGAGCGTGGCTTGAAATGAGGCGTTGCCTGTGCCAGTAAACCATCCGAGGTGAAGATGGACTGAACCGATAGCGACAAGCTACTCAAGGTGTCGCCTTGCTTGCGTTGGTGGCGTTAGGAGGACCTTGAAGGTTCGATGACTTGTCATTCAATCTGAGCAGTCGATCAGCTTCTTTGATTTCTCTACGTTTGGCACTTATCTCAATCTCGCGCTTTTCAAGGGGGGCAAGGCGTAAGTACTTTTCTCGCTTCGCTTTTGTCAAACAATCGTTGACGGCAAAAAGTTGCCAACAAAATTTGACCTCTAATTGGTAAGCTTGCAAGACAAGGTTTTTTGATTCATTCAAAGCAGCTGTTTCTTCGGCAATTTTATTGAGCATCAGTGGTTCAGACTTGTCAGAGGCAATGGCCTGAACGCTTGCAAACATCGCAAGCCCCGTCAATATTGCCAATGGTTTGGAAAACAACTTCATGTGAGTTGGGTGTCAACCGTTCGATGTTCTAGTGCCAAAAATTCGGAAGACTGCATTTCGTGCAATCGGGAAATGGTTCGGGGAAACTCATGCGCAAGGGGGCCTTCTGTGTAAAGAGCCTCAGGCTGAACCTCTGCCGAAAGTATCAATTTAACACGCCTGTCATATAGAACATCAATCAGCCAGGTAAATCGTCTTGCTTCTGATGCCATGCGAGACGGCATCATGGGCACATTGCTCAAAAGGACCGTGTGAAATTGTGTGGCAATTTCAAGATAGTCATTTTGCGACCTTGGTCCACCACATAAAGCCCTGAAATCAAACCAAACCACACCCCCTGCGCGACGCCTTGATTGAATTTCACGGGCTTCAATGTGCAAGATGGGATTTTCATCGGGCCCGCTCACCAACTGACCAAAGGCTTCTGCCATGGCGGTATCTGCTGATTCACCCAAGGGGCAATGGTAAAGCTTGACCATTTCTAAAGTTCGTCGTCTGTAGTCGGTGCCATTGTCGACATTGAGGACCTCCATTCGCTGATTCAGTAAGGCAATGGCCGGCAAAAGTCGATCGCGGTGCAAACCGTCGGGGTACAAATTGTCTGGTTTGAAATTGGAGGTGGTGACAAAGCTCACGCCATTTTCAAACAAAGACACCAACAAGCGATGCAAAATCATGGCATCGGTAATGTCCGCCACGTGAAACTCATCAAAGCAAATGAGTTGATAGCGTTTGGCCATCCGCCGACCCAGTTCATCCAGCGGATTGACCGTACCCTGCATGAGAGCCAATTCACGATGCACTTCTCGCATGAACTCATGAAAATGCAAGCGAGTTTTGTCCTTAACAGGCACCGCATTGAAAAAGCAATCCATTAAGAAACTCTTGCCGCGCCCTACGCCACCGAACATGTAAACGCCTCTTGGCAGCTCGGGCTTTTTCTTCAAAAATCTGAATGGACTTTTAATGCTTTCCTGATAAGTGGCCCATTCTTGCGCGCAGCGTTCTAGTGCTTCAATAGCACGTAACTGGGCAGGGTCAGCCTGATAGCCTCTGTTCAGAAGTTCTTGGTCGTAGGCTGATCGAACGGACATGGGCAAGTGCTTTACAAGAAAGATTCTTTGGAATGAGAAAACCCGGGACTGGCCCGGGCTTCATAGTTTAACGAGACTTCAAAAACTTAGAAGTTCAGGGTTCGTTTGTCCACTGCCAATGCAGCCTCTTTGGTGGCTTCGCTTAAAGATGGATGCGCATGACAGATGCGGGCAATGTCTTCAGCACTGGCACGGAACTCCATGGCCACAACGGCCTCAGCGATCAATTCGCTGGCCATAGGCCCTACGATGTGAACACCCAGAATTTCGTCGGTCTTGGCGTCGGCCAAGAACTTCACCATGCCCGTGGTATCACCCAAGGCGCGCGCACGGCCATTGGCCAAGAAGGGAAAGGTGCCAGCTTTGTAAGCCACGCCATCGGCCTTGAGTTGCTGCTCAGTCCG
>CALPYQ020000049.1 GCA_943327965.2 Singulisphaera sp. GP187 | reverse complement strand
CATGAGGGTGGTGCCAGCTTTGACGCGCTGTTGTGGGTTGCCAGTGATGACTTTGGGGTTGGCGTCGGCCAACACTTTTCTTAAGACGGCCGCATTCAGTGGGCTGTTGGCATAAACCGTTTGAATGACTCGATCAATTGGCGTGCTTTGAGCCACTGTGTAGGTGGGCATGGCGGCCGTTGCTGGTTTTTCTTCAGGCGATACCGATGCCAAAGCAGAAGAAGCCAAAGCACAAGACAGGGCTGCCAATGTGCAAACTTTTCGTGTCATCTGCAAAGTTTGGGTCATCATTGTTTGGGCGTGGCTTAAAGCGTGTGTCATGACAAACTCTAACAATCAGTAGGCGGCCGCACCCAAGCCAGGGCTTGAATTGACCAAGGGTTTGAGAGGGCGTTTAGCGGGCGTCGCTTCACGAATGTAGGAGGCTGAACTTGCAGTTTGCAAGCTGGGCTCTTTCAAAATGGTTTCGGTAGGCCAGGCGCGCCAGTTGGCCTGCACCGATTGAACCGGCCCCGCCAAAACCACCAATTGGGAATTGAAAGGTGTCACAGATTGCACTCGGGCCAGCAGTGTTTGCGGCGCACCGTTTTTACCAACCAACTCTTTAGGGAAGAAAGCGGGGTTGGCCACCAACCATTCGTCGCCTTGCTTCACACCGACCATGCTGCCCACATTGATTTCAATTTGCTGGCCATTCACGGCAGTAACTGAAGGCGTGTGGTGTTGGCAACTGAGCCATTGCTCGGCATGGGTGCGCCAAGTTTGAAGTTGCGATTGAATCAGTTCGCGACTTTCGCTGCTCAGCTGGGCTGGCGACCATTCGTTGCGCACCAAGTCAATGACCAAACTGTAGTGGTCTTCAAATTTGGCAGACTGGCCTTCCGTGCCTAGCATTTCAAAATCAAGGTGCAAAGCCAAGCTAGGGTGCCTAAAGGTGAATGGAATTTCGAGGCCTTGTGATGGCAAAACTTCTGTGCGAACCTTGAGGCTGGCATGCCAAGGCATAGCAAGGGGGCGGCTGCTGACAAGGGCGCGCTCGTATGCGGTCATCTTGTTGGACATGGAAGCCGGCGGTAAATTGTTCACCGCGCGCCAAGGCTTGGCTTGACCCCGACTGCCATTGGGCGACAGTGCCTCCACCCAATGGGCTTGCAGCTGAGACAACACCGCATTCATCACAAGGGGGTTGGAACTGGGGTCGAGGTCTAAATCTAAACTGACCAAGTGGTTCATGGACACCGCAGCTTTGTGGGTACAAGCGGGCGGGCCCTGTGGCACTTCTTGCGTTACCACGGCCTGTTTGAGTTTTTGTAACAAGCCCTTGAAACTTAACTCGACACCAGCAAGGCTAGTTTTGGGAGAGGCTGTTGCAAGGACGGGCTCAGCGTTTTGCGGTTTGGCAACACTAGGTGTGGCTATCGTGCTTTGTAAGCGTGCTTTGGGTTGACCCACTTCATCGCGGCCATATGCCAGAACGCGCACGCCGCGAACTTCCATGCCGTTTTTGAAGGAGCTGCTTTCGCGCAGGCTGCCATTGGCATCGATCCAGCTGGTGGTCAAAACCTTGGTGGGTGTTTGCAGGGATGCCTCGACCAAGCTTTGGCGAATGGCATCCAAGCGTTCTTGGGCACTCAGGGGGGCATCTGCGCCTTGTGCAAAGACAGGCGATGCAAAGCCTAAACCTAAGCCAAAGCCAAAGCACAGGCTTATGCAGGCACCTAAATACCAAGGCTTGGTGTTGAGCAGGGCTGTGCGTGTGCGCATGATGAATGACTTTGAATGACTCTTAGAGACTTTGATGCACGATTAGCGATTCTTGACCGCCAATTGGCTCATGTACAAAACTCGCAAGTCTTGCACCACGTCTTTGTCCAAAGACAAAGTGGTTTCGTAGGTGTCCTCGCCCACAGGCGTAATGCTGACCAAACGCGCACCGTAAATGACACCTTCAACTTTGGTACGGAAGGTGTCGTTGGTCACCACCATGTCAGCCACGGTAGAGCTGGCATCCAACTGCTGGCCGTAGACTTGTTCAGTGAGGTTGCGATAGGCATCCAACTTGGAGGCGCGAATGGCCATCAAGCGTTGCTGTGCAGGGTTTTTGTGGTTTTGCACGGCCACCACGGCATAACCGGTGGCGGTAATGGTTTCGCGCTTTTCAACCAAAGGGGCCATGAGTGGCTTGGTTTCGGCTTGCGGCGCCATGGCCAAATTGATCGATTTACAGCCAGTCAGGGTGACCAAACCAATAATCAAGCAGAGTGAGGTGATGCGTTTCATGGGCTTTCCTTCATAAGGTGTGGACACAAAGTCCTTCAAGCTCTGAATCGGCATCAACTTGAGAAGCTTGAGTCATTCTGCGGGACGTGTTGTGAAAAGGTGATGCCATCTGACGGTTTTCCGACATTTATAGAAAATTATGGACAAATTTGCAATACAGTCGTGTTTTGAATCAACTCCAAGTCATATTTATAAAGCCCCATGGCTAAAAAGACGCTATCCAAGGCCTTTATTGGCGCCAGTCCCAGTGCCGAAGCCATTCGGCATTTGATTGAGCGCGTGGCGTCTTCCAATGCCACTGTGCTCATTACGGGTGAGAGCGGAACGGGCAAAGAGTTGGTGGCGCGTGCCCTGCACGATCAGTCCGACCGTTGCGGCGGAAATTTTGTGCCCATCAACTGTGCAGCCATTCCCAAAGATTTGTTGGAAAGCGAATTGTTTGGTCATCGCAAAGGCGCCTTTACCGGCGCCATGGCCGACCGCATTGGGCGTTTTGAACTGGCCCACGGCGGTACCATTTTTTTGGACGAAATTGGTGACTTGTCGCTGGACATGCAAGTGAAGTTGCTGCGTGTTTTGCAGGAGCGAACAGTCGATCCTGTGGGGGCTTTGAAATCTGTGGAAGTCGATGTGCGCGTGGTAGCCGCCACCCACCGCGACCTTGAAGCCGAAATTGAAGCCGGACGCTTTAGAGAAGACTTGTATTACCGACTGAATGTTCTGCCTTTGAACACACCCGCTTTGCGCCAACGCACCCAAGATGTACCCGCTTTGTTGATGCATTTTGCAGAATACTTTGCAGCCAAAGGGCAGACGCCCATCACGTTTTCGGTCGAATTTTTAGAAGCCCTCAAAGATTATGCGTGGCCTGGCAATGTGCGAGAGTTGTCCAATTTGGTCGACCGCTTCAACACCTTGTTCAGCGGTCAGCTTTTGACATTGGCCACCGTGCCATCGTCTTTGTTGCCTAAAGGCCTGCGTGTGTTGCAGGCCGAGCGCGTCACCACGCCCCTCATAGACTCTTTGGAAATAGTGGCGCCCATCAGCAACCATGACTTGCACCAGAGTGCCAATGCCGAAGTCATGAATCCTTTTGCCAATCCTGCGCCGCCCTTGGGCATGGACATGCACAACGAAGTGCAAGACATCATCATGTTGGCGCAAGGCCTGCCCAGTTTGCCGCCCGAGGGCTTGTCGCTCAAAGACCGCCTGGCCGACATAGAGCGCGACTTAATTCTTCAGGCACTGAACCGCACCGATGGCAATGTGTCGCAAACGGCGCGCTTGTTGAATTTGCAGCGCACCACTCTGATTGAAAAGTTGAACAAATACGACTTAAGGCAAGGCACCTTGCCAGTGGTCAACTCGGAGCCCGACAAAGCGGCATAAAAAAAGCAGCGTTGTGACGCTGCTTTTTGGAGTGCACATCAGGGCTTGCTACTCAACACACCACTCGACCCCGCAGGCGTAGTTTCTTGTTGTTGCCTAGGGTACTGAACCATTTTCTCTTTTTGTTTTGCTTGAGAAGACGAGACGGTATTGGCATTGTTGGCAGCGGCTGCGGCGCGAGCTGCCGCTGCGGCGGCCGCAGCGTTCTCGGCGGCTTGGCGCTCACGTTGCAACTTGGCCAATGTTTCCATTTCTTTCTTGAAGCCGCCCGTTTCGCCCACGACGCCTTGCAGGCCATTGACCTTGCCCGACAGTGAATCAAGCGCACGAGACTGCTGCACAAAGCGACCTTCCAAAGATTTGATCTGTGCGGCCAAGGCTTGGCCTTTTTCGCCCACCTGCTGCGCGGTTTTCTCTGGCACGCTTTCGGTGTTTTTGATGGCCTCGTTCAGGCGAGCTTCTAAAGAGCCCTGCATTTTGGTGATGTCGTCTTGCTTGGCCACCATGGCCTGCAAGCCTTCATTGACTGAGCTGACCAACTCCAAGGAAACGTCAAGTTCTGTGACACGCTTGCTCAAGACGGTGAGCATGGTGTCCATTTGGTTAATTCGCGACTTGAGGCTGATGGTCATACCCGCAAAAACGGCCGCAGCGATGAACATGAAACCAGCCGCAGAAACCAACAAAATGAGCACTTGTTTTTTATGCTCTTTCATTAAATTTTCAAGGTTGGTGGTGGTCGTCTTCATGTTTTCACCAGCACTCACTGCCAAGTTGGCAGAGCGCGTGGCCAACTCGGCAGACTCCAAGGCCACCAATTTGACGCCTTCTAATTCGTCGTTGTCGACCTGTAGGGCTTGTTCTGCGGCTTTTACGGCTGCTGCTGTGCTTGCAACAGACGCAGCGGCGGCGGCGGTTGCTGCAGCCATATCTGTACCAGCAGCTGTTTCATTGGCTACTGGGCTGACCTCATTGGGTAGGCCTTGATCGTTATGACCCGTGGTGGGTTCCGTACTCATTGAGAGTTCCTTTATTCCTGACGTTCCAGGCTTTCCAGACGGACGCGTATCTTCTCGTTCTGGGTCTTGATGTTGCTCACGCGTTCTGGAAAGTCAATGACTGGCTTGGCGGCATGGTTTGCTGCTGTTGCTTCGGCCAGAAGTTCGGCTTTTACCGTTTCGCTCTCAACAGCATCGACAGCAGTTGGAATGTCTTGAGCGTTTAGATAAGTTTTGATTGGGGTCGTTTCAACAGCTTCGTGAAGTGGCGGCGGTACAGCAACTTCATGGGGGGTGTTCACAATGCGGTCTGGGACTTTGGCGGCGCTGTCATCAGCGCCGCTGACCAAGCGTTGGAAGGTCTGCTCGTCAGAATCGTTAACGACTTTTCGAACGAATGTTTCGCCAGCTTCGGTTTGATGGGTCACCGCATGGTTCCGGCTTGCGGGGACGCTGATGATGTTTGCAGGCTCACTTTTACTGAAGAGCTTGTCGAGCAGCTTAGAGGTATCAGACACCTTGGGGTCAGCGGACTGACCTTCTTCGTTCTCACCCTTGGTAGGTTCCGTGCTCATTCAGCGTTCCTTTATTCAAGATTTTCGAGACGATTACGCAACTTGTCATTCTGGATCTTGAGGTTGATGACGCGCGCAGGAAAGTTCATTTCTGGTTGGTCTGAGTTTTTTGCAGCTCTGGCTCTGGCGATCAGTTCATCTTTTAAACCATCACCTTCCATAGCTTCGACAGCAGTTGAAGTGTCTTGAGACGCCAGGTGGGTTTTAAGCTTGGTGATGTCGATTGAACTGCGAAGAGGCGGCGGCACCGCTGCATCTTTGGGAGCGTCTACAAAACGATCGGCCGCATCGGCAAGACCCTGATAACCTTTGAAGTTGTCTTCCTTGGCATAGTTGTCAGCGGTTTTTTCGGGCGCTTTGCTAACGCCTTCGCCCATGACCATATGTTCGACAGGATGATCGTCAGGATCGGCCACCACTTTTCGGATGGAGGGATCGCCGGCTTCGCCTTTTTTACCGATGGCATTGTTGGTGCCTTCCGGCATGCTGACGGTGTGAGCACGATCACTTTTAATGATCAGCGGTTCGTCTGGATTTTGTTCTTGACTCATAAGAAGACTTTAGCAAGGATCGTGTTAGTTGGGCACTATTTTGCCGTTGGTGTCGAACTGCATGGACGCTGGCACTTTGGGGTTTGGCTTGGCCATAGGCTCAACGCCCGGGCGCACATCGGCCAAACTGAAGACATAGGCAATGACCTGCGCAACGGCCAAGTACAAAGACTCAGGCACTGGATAATCGACCTCGGTGCTGAAATAAAGCGCACGTGCCAAAGGCGGTGCCGCAAACATTTCGACATCGTGCTTGAGGGCTTCTTCTCGAATGCGTGCAGCCATGTGGTCTGAGCCTTTGGCCAACAATATGGGGGCGCCATCGCCGGTTGGGTCGTAAGAAAGCGCCACAGCAAAGTGCTCTGGGTTGGTAATGACCACATCGGCATCTTTGACCTTTTGCAACATTCTGTTGTTGGCCATCTCGCGCTGACGCCTCCGAATTTGTTGCTTTACCTCGGGGCGACCTTCCATGTCCTTCATCTCGTCAATGACCTCTTGCTTGGTCATGCGCATGCGTTTGATGTAGGAGTACTTTTGGTAGGGCGCATCAATGAGGGCAATGATCATCAAACTCAGAGACAACCAAAGTGCTGACTCGGCAATCATCCAACCCGCAGCGGCCAAAGCAGGTTCAAGGGCCATTTGACCCAACTTCATCATGGCGTCCATTTGCCGACTGACCAAGGCCCACAGAACCAAGGCCACCAAAGTGAATTTCAAAATGGCTTTGAGAAGTTCAACAGCCGCATGGGTACCAAACATTCTTTTGAAGCCAGCCAAGGGACTGAGCTTGCCAAAGTTGGGCAAGATGCTTTTGAGTGAAAACAAATAACCGCCCGTGGCACCGCTGGACAAAATGGCCAATACAACTGTCACCATCAAGATGGGCACAATGAGCAAGAAACTCTCACCCAAATGGTGTGCAAAGGTGGTGACCATGAGGTCGGGGTTGTCCAAGGTTTTGCGGTCAAACTTGAAGCCGGACGCAAAAATCTCGGCCATGTGCTTGATCAAAAAGCCGCCCATCATGAACATGACCAGTACTGCACCAATGGTGACAGCGGCAGCTGGCAATTCGATGGAGCGGGCAACTTGACCTTCATCCCGAGCATTGCGAAGTTTTCGCGCCGTCGGGTCTTCGGTCTTTTCTGCGCCTGATTCTTCAGCCATGTGTCACCTTTCCTTTAGGTGAGGCCAACCAAGGCGCGAACTTGAAAAAACCCTTGCATCCAAAGCCATTGAATGCGATCGCCAATGTTAGGCAAGGCCAAGATGAGTACGCCAAATCCAGCAAAAATCATGGCTGGAAAACCGACCGAGAAAATGTTCAAGCTGGGTGCCGCACGGGTGGCCACGCCCAGGCCAATGTTGATGAACAACAGCGCCACCATGACGGGCAAGGCAATGAGCAATGCGCCCAAAAACAGCATGGAACTCCAAGCAATGAATTGCTTCATGGCTTCGGTGGTCAAAAGATGGCTGCCAATGGGCAAGCTGTTGAAGCTTTCAATGACCAAATTGATGAGCAGCGCATGACCGCCCAAACCGACAAAGATCAGGGTGGCCATGACCAACAAAAATTGAGAAATAACCGGCACGTTGCCCATGTTGGGGTCGATCATGGTGGCCATTGACAAACCAATGGCATTGGCAATGGACTGGCCCGCCACCACAATGGCGGCAGTCACCACTTGAAGCATCAAGCCCATTAGCAAACCAATCATGAGTTGATTGCCAATTTCTAACAAACCACCTGCAGACAGGGGGTCAATTTTGGGCCAATCGTGCATGGGGTAAACCAGCCACGTGAGGGCCATGGCAAAGACAATTCGGATGCGCAAGTTGAGGGCGCGCAATGAAAAAATAGGGGCGGCTACCAACAAGGCCGAGATTCGCAGCATCGGCCAAATGAGCCCATAAAAGCGCTCCATCAGTTCGGTGACTGCAATGTCCATCAGGTAAACAAGCCGGGTATGCGTTGAAACAAAGCACGCGTGTAATCGACCAAGGTGTTCAGTTGCCAGCCACCAACCACTGCCAACGTAATGGCCAGCGCAGCCAGTTTGGGAATGAAGCTCAAAGTGGCCTCATTGATGGATGTGGCAGCTTGCAAAATACCGATGATCAAACCCACAAACAAAGCCACACCCAACAGGGGTGCAGAAATGAGAACGGTCATCCAAAGTGCTTGGCGACCTAAATCAACAACGGTTGCGGTATCCATGGTGTGATTCTTTCTTTGTGAGCTAGGTGACGAAGCTTGCGGCCAAAGAGCCCAGAATAAGGCTCCAGCCATCCACCAAAACAAACAGCATGAGTTTGAAGGGCATCGAAATCATCATGGGCGACAACATCATCATGCCCATGGACATCAAGACACTGGACACAATCAGATCAATGACCACAAACGGAATGTAAATCAAGAAACCAATGGTGAAGGCGCTCTTTAATTCAGACGTAATGAACGCAGGCACCAAGGTTGAAAATGGCACTGCGGCAGCATCCACAGGCTCGCCTTTGTTGGCCAT
>CALPYQ020000048.1 GCA_943327965.2 Singulisphaera sp. GP187 | reverse complement strand
CCTGCCGATGCCGTTCAGTTGGTGCAAACCACCGACCGCGAAGCGGTTGGCCATCTGATTGCCATGCCCGCGTATGTGGACGTCATCATTCCGCGCGGCGGCAAAAGTCTCATTGAGCGCATTAGCCGTGATGCCAAAGTACCGGTCATCAAACACCTCGATGGCAACTGCCACACCTACGTCGATGACCCCTGCGATGTGGCCATGGCCGTTAAGGTGGCCGACAACGCCAAAACCCAAAAGTACAGTCCCTGCAATGCCAGCGAAGGTTTGTTGGTGGCGCATGGGGTGGCTGCCGAATTTTTGCCATTGATTGGCAAAATCTACGCAGAAAAAGGCGTTGAGATGCGTTGCTGCCCCAAGTCAAAAGCCATCTTGTCGCAGGTAGCGGGTGCCAAATTGGTCGATGCCACCGAACAAGATTGGTATGAAGAATATTTGGCGCCCATCATCAGCATCAAAGTGGTGGAGGGCTTGGATCAGGCCATCTCGCACATTAACCACTATTCAAGCCATCACACCGATGCCATCCTGACCCGCAACCACATGAACGCCCAGCGGTTTTTGCGTGAGGTCGATTCAGCCAGCGTGATGGTCAATACCAGCACCCGTTTTGCCGATGGTTTTGAATTTGGCTTGGGTGCAGAAATTGGCATTTCTACCGACAAGTTCCACGCACGTGGACCTGTTGGCATTGAAGGGCTCACCTCGCTCAAGTACGTGGTACTGGGCGAAGGCGAAGTTCGAAATTAATTACACACAAGGCGCTTATGGTTCCGCATTTAGTCACGGCTTTGAACGGCCCCATCAACGAACTCGAGCAACGCGTGCTCGACTCCATGCCCGCCATTGAGCGCTGGTTCAGGTTGGAGTGGATGGAGCACACGCCCCCCATCTACACATCGGTGGACATTCGCAATGCGGGCTTTAAGTTGGCACCTGTTGATACCAATTTGTTTCCAGGGGGTTGGAACAATTTATCGCCCGAAATGTTGCCATTGGCCGTGCAGGCGGCGCAAGCAGCCATCGAAAAAATCTGCCCTGAGGCCAAGAACCTCTTGATCATTCCTGAGAACCACACGCGCAATACGTTTTACCTGAGCAATGTGGTGCAGTTGCAGCGCATCTTCCACATGGCGGGCCTGAATGTGCGCATTGGCTCTATCAATCCAGAAATCAAGGAAGCCACCACCATTGAATTGCCGGGCGGCGAGCAGGTTACTTTGGAGCCAGTCCTTCGCACCAAGCATCGGGTTGGCCTCAAAGATTTTGACCCCTGCACCATCTTGCTGAACAACGATTTGTCAGCTGGCGCACCCGGAATTTTGGAAGAGTTGCACGAACAGCATTTGCTGCCGCCATTGCATGCAGGTTGGAGCGTGCGCCGCAAAACGTTGCACTTTCAAAGCTACGAAGAAGTGGCCAAACGCTTTGGCAAGTTGCTGGGCATCGACCCTTGGCTCATCAACCCCATGTTCAGCCAATGTGGCGATGTCAATTTTGCTGAGGGCATTGGCATTGAGGCCTTGCGCAGCAATGTGGACGCCTTGCTGACCAAGATCAAACGCAAGTACAAAGAGTACGGCATCAATGAAAAGCCCTTTGTCGTGGTGAAGGCCGACAACGGCACCTACGGCATGGGTATCATGACCGTGCGCGATGTGTCTGACTTGGATGTGCTCAACCGCAAAACGCGCAACAAGATGAGCATCATCAAAGACGGCCAGGTGGTTAGCGACGTCATCATTCAAGAGGGCGTGCTCACCAACGAACGCATGAACGATGCGGTGGCAGAACCGGTGGTTTACATGATGGACCGCTATGTGGTGGGCGGTTTTTACCGCGTCCATGCAGAACGTGGCGTGGACGAAAACCTGAATGCGCCTGGCGCCAGTTTTGTGCCCTTGGCCTTTGCTGAAACCCCTCACTTGCCCCAGCCTGGCATGAAACCAGGCGCCAGTGTGCCCAACCGTTTCTACATGTACGGCGTGATTGGTCGCTTGGCCATGCTGGCCGCCAGTTACGAGATGGAAGCCACCGATCCAGAGGCTGAGGTTTACGACTAAAGTATTCTGAAATTTGGGCCAGTTGCTGCGGTGCAACAATTCTAGACAGCGCTGTCTTTTAGAGCTTCACCTCCATGGTCAAGATGCCAAAACAGGCGCAGAATCGCGGTCACTCTGAACAAAAGCCCAGTCTTGCTGCTGGGCTGATTTTTTGTGTCTTCTTCTAGTAAATCTTCTATCGCCGCCCTCACCCTGGGCGCCATTGGTGTGGTGTACGGCGACATTGGCACCAGTGTCTTGTATGCCTTGAAAGAGGTCTTTGGCTCCGGCCATGTGGCTTTTACCCCTGACAACATTTACGGCATCCTATCCATCTTTTTCTGGACCCTGACCACCATTGTCTCGGTCAAGTACGTGACCCTGGTGCTGCGCGCAGACAACCACGGTGAAGGTGGCTTGGTTGCCATGCTGGCGCTGGCCTCTCAGTCTGTCAAGGACAAACCCAGGCTTCGCAAAGTGTTGCTGATGGTGGGCATTTTTGGCACCTGCTTGTTTTATGGCGATGGCGTCATCACACCCGCCATTTCCGTGCTGTCTGCGGTTGAAGGCTTGGAGGTGATCTCGCCTGCTTTCAAGAAAGCGGTCATTCCACTCACCCTCATCATTTTGTTTTGTTTGTTTGCCGTTCAAAAACGAGGCACGGCTGGCATTGGCAAGTTTTTTGGACCGATTACTTTGGTGTGGTTCGCCGCCATTGCGGTTCTGGGCGTGTATCACATTGCGTCGCATCCCGAAATTTTGTGGGCCGTCAGTCCGCACTATGCCGTCATGTTCATGTGGGAGAACCCCGGTACCACCTTCATCATTTTGGGTGCTGTGGTCTTGTGTGTCACGGGCGGTGAAGCTTTGTACGCAGACATGGGCCACTTTGGTAAAAAGCCCATTCGGGTGGCGTGGTTCACCGTGGTGATGCCAGCGCTCACCTTGAACTATTTTGGTCAAGGCGCTTTGCTTTTGAGCAATCCAGCAGCCGTTAAAAATCCTTTTTACATGATGGCGCCAGAGTGGGCTCTCATTCCGCTGGTGGGCTTGGCCACCATGGCCACGGTCATTGCCTCGCAGGCTTTGATCACGGGTGCCTTCAGCGTCACCAAGCAGGTCATTCAATTGGGCTACTTGCCACGTTTGCAAGTCTTGCACACCAGTGTCAAAGAAACCGGTCAAATCTACATGCCCTTTGTGAACTGGGGCTTGTTTGTGCTCATCGTGTTGGCCGTGGCTTTGTTCAAGTCCTCTAGCAATTTGGCAGCCGCTTATGGCATTGCGGTTTGCACCGACATGCTCATCACAACCATACTGACTTTCTTTGTGATTCGCTACAACTGGAACATGCCCCTGTATTTGTGCATCGGTGCAACAGGGTTCTTCTTCATCGTTGACTTCGCATTCTGGGCCTCCAATTTGCTCAAATTCTTTGAAGGCGGTTGGTTCCCCTTGGTCATTGGCGGCGGTATTTTCTTGCTCATGATCACTTGGAGTGATGGCCGTCGATTGCTCAACAACTCACTCAAAGCCGAGTCGTTCAGCTTGGTCGATTTCTTGGAAGCTATTTTTGTTGCGCCGCCTGTTCGGGTTGAGGGCACCGCTGTATTTTTAACTGCCGAGCCTGGCAATGTGCCCAATGCCTTGCTGCACAACTTGAAGCACAACAAGGTCTTGCACCGTCAAAACTTGTTTGTCACTGTACGCAGCCAAGAAGTGCCATGGATTGGCATGAACAAACGCTTGGAAATTGAACCGCTGGGCCACGATTGCTGGCAAGTCATTGTCAACTATGGTTTCAAAAATGATCCCGATTTGCCAAAGGCTTTAGAAAGCCTCAAGGGTCATGGCGCTGAGCTTGACCCCATGACCACCAGCTACTTCTTGTCTCGCGACATTGTCATTCCCACCATTGGTGGCGGCATGGCCACTTGGCGTGAAAAGTTGTTTGCGCAGATGCACTTGAATGCCAGCGCAGCAGCCGAGTTCCAGAAGTTGCCCAACAACTCGGTGGTGGAGTTGGGCTCCAAAATTGAAATTTAAGTTTGGCTAGTTAAGTTTGGCTCATGGCCTCGCCCATTTGCAGTGGGCGGGTGCTGAGCCAATCGGCCGGGAACTGAATGCTGTTTTGCGGAAACAGCATCACCACAGTTGAGCCCAACAGGAAGCGGCCCATTTCTTCACCCTTTTGCAGTTGCACATTTTGGGTGTCGTAGCGCCATTCGCGCACCATGCCCGGACGTGGCGGGTTAACCTGGCCATGCCAAACGGTGGCCATGCTGCCCACAATGGTGGCACCAACCAGCACCAGCACCATGGGGCCTTGTTCGGTTTCAAACTCACACACCACGCGTTCGTTGCGTGCAAACAAGCCTGGTACACCGCGGGCGGTGGTGGGGTTCACGGAAAACAAATCGCCAGGGACATGAATCATGCGCAGCAATTTGCCCGCGATGGGCATGTGAATCCGGTGATAGTCGCGGGGGCTGAGGTACAGCGTGGCAAATTGACCATTTTGAAATTTCGCGGCCAAGTCCTGATCGCCGCCCACCAAAGCACGGGTACTGTACTGATGGCCTTTGGCTTGAAAAATTTGGTCTTTGTCGATGGGGCCACATTGGCTGATGGCGCCGTCCACAGGGCAAACCCAATGGCTGGACGCCACAGGGCGAACGCCGTCCTTGAGGGGGCGCGTAAAAAACGCATTGAAGCTTTTGTAATGTGCGGGGTCTTCATGCACAGCTTCTGCCATGTTGACCTTGTAGCGCTTCACAAAGCGTTTGATGACCCAGGTGGTGAAACTGCCCCACTCGGCACTGGCCATGCGACCCGCCAAACGGGTCATGGCCTGCTTGGGCATCAGGTATTGCGGCAAAACTGCCAATTGATCAGACACAGGGGCTCCCTCGTTTCACATGGGGGACTATTGTAGAAGGCTTGCAGGTTTTGCTTTGCAACCTGCAAGTAGGCGTTTAGACAGGTGCCTAGAACTCTTGGTAAAAGCCCAAAGCGCGCTGCGTCGGGGCGTCGTCCACATGGAACAGGTAGGCGTTGCCGTTGCTGGCGCGGTGTTTAATTTGCGCGTGGGTGGGAATGGCCACGGTGTCACCTTCTGACCATTTCAAAGAGACACCATCGATCTCTGATTCGCCGCGACCTTCAATGACATGCATGACGGAACTGGCAGAGCGAGGGCGTGGGCTAAAGTCTGCACCGTCTCGAAGAAGCTGCGCAGAAAATCCTAAAGTGGGCAAACAAGGCGCGCCCGTTTCGGGGTTCACATAGGCCAGTTGAACCGCTGCATCTGGCGGGGTGCCTTTGTCGAGCGCGTTCAGCGCATCGCGCACGTCCACCCAAGGGTAGCGAATTTGGGGATAAGGCGCACGCGCTGCCTGGCTTAAAGAGCCAAAGGGAACCAAGCCGGCACGCCGGTATTTGGTTTGGGAGGCGTCCAAATCGGGGCTGGCGTTTTGTGACGGGCCCTCAATGGCATACGAGGCTTCCATGCTGTAGACCATGGGCAAATCGAGTGCATCGAGCCACACCACGGGCCCTGTGCCTTCATGGCCATGCTCGTGCCACAGACCGGCAGGCGTCAAAATCAGATCGCCTTTGTGCATGGGGCATTTCTCGCCCTGCACGGTTGTAAAGCCACCTTCGCCTTCCACCACAAAGCGAACTGCGCTGGGTGTGTGGCGGTGGTTGGGCGCAACTTCACCTGGCAAGATCAATTGCATGCCGACATAAATGGTGGGTGTGGCCACCAGTTTCTCAATGCCATGACCCGGGTTGCACAGCACCAAAACGCGTCGCTCTGCTTTTTCAATGGGGGTCAATTGGCCAGCGCGCATCAGTTGCGGCCGCACATCCTGGTAATGCCAAACAAAAGGCTGCGTGGCGCGAGAGGGTTTGCCGCGGGGCAGCAAGCCCCTTAATTGGGGCCACAAAGGCGCAATGGACAGCGCCGTCATGTCGGCAATGTAGTCGGCTGGCAGGTCTTCTAGGCGGCCTAACGAGTCGGCAGAGTGAGAGGGGTTCAAGAGCGGTCTCCTTCGCGGGAATCTTTTAATAAGTATACATATTGTCGAAAAAATCCCAAGGGGTGTCACCAAAAGAGCAGGGACCTCGAACAGGTCAGGGAAATCCAAGGGTCAGCGAGGCACAATCAAGCCATGTCTTATTTATTGAATGTTGAAAACTTGGTCAAGCGCTTTGGTGAAAACACCGTGGTTGACGATTTGTCGTTCCACATTTCTCCAGGGGAATGTTTGGGCGTCATCGGCCCCAATGGCGCTGGTAAAACAACCACTTTGCGCATGTGCTTGGGCTTAACGACCCCCGACGCTGGCAGCATCACCTACTTTGAAAATTTGTCGATGCCCGAAGAGGCTCTGGCCATCAAAGCGCGCTTGGGTGTGGTGGCGCAAATGGACACCTTGGACCCCGATTTCTCTGCCGAAGAAAACTTGCTGGTGTACGGCCGTTACTTTGGCATGAAAGACCGCGACATCAAGGCACGCATTGGGCCCCTGTTGGAATTTGGCGCACTCACCAGCAAAGCCAAGGCCAAGCCAGGTGAGTTGTCGGGCGGTATGAAACGCCGCTTGAGTTTGGCGCGGGCACTGATTAACCAACCGCAAATGCTGATGTTGGACGAACCCACCACCGGACTCGATCCGCAAGCACGTCATTTGATGTGGGAGCGTTTGCAAATGCTGATGCAAGAAGGCAAATCCATTTTGCTAACGACACACTTCATGGACGAAGCCGAGCGTTTGTGCGATCGCTTGTTGGTGATTGACCATGGCAAAAAAATAGCTGAAGGCAAACCACGCGATTTGATTGCTGCACACCTGGAGCCCGATGTGGTGGAGTTGTATGGCCAAGGCGCATTGGCGTTGGCGGCACCCGACTCAAGTTTGCGTCAGCACGCAGCACGCGTTGAAGTGAGTGGCGAGACCGTGTTTTTTTACACTGCGCAAGCGCAACCGCTTTTGATCGCCCTGCAAGCGTGGCCGCACATTCGCAGTTTGCACCGCCCTGCCAACTTGGAAGATTTATTCTTGAAGCTCACCGGACGACAAATTAGGGAGAACGCATGATGAACCGCCAACATGTGACACCCTCCGTGTGGTCGCCCCCCCAACTGTCAATGCGCTGGTGGCCCGTGTTTTTGCGCAATTTGTTGGTGTGGCGTAAATTGGCCCTGCCCAGTTTGGTGGGCAACATTGCAGAACCCCTGATGTGGCTGGTTGCTTTTGGTTATGGCTTGGGCGCATTGGTGGGCGAAGTCAACACCGGCGGACAGCAGGTGCCCTACATCTTGTTTTTGGCCAGCGGCAGCATTTGCATGAGTGCCATGAATGCGGCTTCCTTTGAAGCTTTGTATTCGGCTTTCTCGCGCATGCACATGCAAAAAACTTGGGACGGCATCATGAATGCGCCGGTCAGATTGGACGACGTGGTGTTGGCAGAAATGCTGTGGGCGTCTTACAAAGCTTTGTTCACCGTCACCGCCATTTTGGGCGTCATGCTAATTTTAGGCATCAGCCACAGTTGGAAATTGTTGTTGGCATGGCCTGTGTTGTGGTTGGTGGGCGTCACCTTCAGTTGCATCGCCTTAATTTTCAATGCCATGGCCAAGGGTTACGATTTCTTCACCTACTACTTCACTTTGTTTTTAACGCCCATGATGTTTTTGTCGGGCATTTATTTTCCGCGGACTCAATTGCCAGAGTGGTTGAAACGCATCACCGATTATTTGCCTTTGACGGCCGCCATCGAATTGGTGCGGCCTTTGTTTTTGGACCAATGGCCCAGCAACGTGTTGCCCAATCTCAGTTTGTTGGTGATTGTGGGCGGTGTTGCTTTCTGGGTGGCTTTGGCCCTAACGCGCAAACGCTTTAGCACTTGATCCATTCATTTTTTTATTAACTTTTCCATTTACAAATCATGATCATTCAAAAAGTTGGCATCATTGGCGCAGGCACCATGGGCAACGGCATTGCACAAGCATGTGCAGTCGTTGGTATTCCCGTGGTGATGGTGGACATTTCGGAAGCCGCTGTCGCCAAAGGCATCGCAACGGTCTCGGGCAGCTTAGACCGCTTGTTGAAAAAAGAAAAAATCACAGAAGCCGACAAAGCGGCAGCACTTTCCAAAATTCAGGGTAGTACCCAGTATGAAGACTTGATGAGCGCAGATTTGGTCATTGAAGCCGCTACAGAAAACCAAGATCTCAAAGTCAAAATCTTGAAGCAACTCGATGCCTTGTTGGCGCCTGATGTCATCATTGCATCCAACACCTCGTCTATTTCGATCACGCAGTTGG
>CALPYQ020000047.1 GCA_943327965.2 Singulisphaera sp. GP187 | reverse complement strand
CATTCATGCGTCGGCGCTTAAAGAAGCTTTCCAAATACGCCAAATGTGTAGGCAAGAATTCTTCACTCAAATTGCGAACACCCAAAAACAAATTCAATTTGGCACTGGTGCGCATGACCCACAAAACCAAATAGGTGCCGGTTCCCACTTGATTGGGGGCATCCCACGTAATGAACACAATGGCCAAGCCAACAATCAGAATGGCCAACTCATGCCACACCACCGCATTAAATGAGGCTGCAAATCGGGGCCAGCCTTTTGTGCTTTTCAAGATGGGGGTTTTTTGGGGGCCAGTGATCCAACCCGTGAGAAAACTCAACTCGTTCCAGCCCCAAGCCAACAAAGCACACGTGAAAGCGCAGTAAGCACCCATCACGCCAGTTTGATGGGCTGTGTGCGACAAACCTGCCAAAGCACCTAGACCCAGCGCAGAGGAGATGACCAAACTCATGGTCACCGCTGTGCGCGACATGCGATTTAAAAGAATCACGATACCTGTGCTGAACCACCAGATAAAAATCGCAAATCCCAACGCAACAATGGTGTCGGTCATCCTTGGCTTTCAGTGTCTGTTGACGACCAAATTACCAAGCAGGCACCATGCGCACATCGGCTGGCAAAGCATGGTGTTTGACAGGCAAGAAGTACAAACGAAGGAAAGTGATGCCACCTGAAATAGCCCAGCGTGCACGTTGCAGATTGCCAATCAAGCCACCACGTTTTTTGGCCGCATCCATTTGCGTTTGAACATGGAACAAGTGCGTTAAGCCATCCCTGAAGGCAGGGTTGTCAATGTCCAAGCTGACTGGGAACACTTGCTTGGTGATTTCGTTGGTAATGCGGAACACTTCGTAATCGTACGTAGATGACTCAAGGCCCATTTCCTGGTGCAGCATGGGCCGTGTGTGGTCACGAACGAACATGGTGGCGTAGACAGCCAACAAGAAGAAACGAATCCAGAACACATTGCCACCACGCAGCAAATGTGGATGCGCGCGCATGATCAATGCAAAGGATTCGCCATGGCGAAACTCGTCGTTGCACCAGCGTTCAAACCAACGGAAGATTGGGTGAAAACGCTTGTCTGGATTTTTTTCCAATTGACGGTAGATGGTGATGTACCGGGCGTAGCCAATTTTTTCAGACAAGTAGGTTGCGTAAAAAATGTATTTGGGTTTGAAGTAGGTGTAGGCTTTGGTGCGCTTTAAGTCACCCAAATCGATGCCCAGGCCAAAGTCTTTCAAAGACTGATTAATGAAACCAGCATGACGAGATTCATCTCGGGCCATGTACCGCATCAATTGTTTGATATCGGGGTTTTGAACATTTCTGAAAATTTCGTTGTACAGAATACAGCCTGAAAACTCTGAGGTGAGTGATGAGATTAAAAAATCTAAAAACTCTTGACGCATTTCTGGGCTGACTTGCGAAAATCGTTCAGCCACTTCTTTGGCAAATTCTTCGTCCCGCTGAAAGTGATCGTGGTTGTTATCGCCCTCATATTCAGCCATCATTTTGTCCCACTCAGCACGCATGGGTGACATGTCAAGCTTGTCCATGGCATCAAAATCTGTGGTGTAAAAGCGAGGGCTGAGCATGGAGCTCTCAACGGCTTTTTGAGATGCTTTTTCTGCAGTGTCGATGGTTGTATGAGCTTGCATGAAAAAAACTCCAGCTTATAGATAACAGTTAAACCTGGCCTGAATTATTCAGGTTGCATGGCTAAAAATCGCGCGAACTCTGCGGTATTCGTGGGTCCGAATGACTCTAAATCGACCCGCTGTCCTGTGCTGGGGTCCATCAAAGTGACTCGGCCATCAACACGCGCAATCAATTCAAAGGGCTGCGAAGAGCCAATGCCGCGAGAAAAGCGTTCGCGCGACAGAGCGCGCAATGCACCGCGTACAAAACCTTGCTCCCCATGCAACACGGTCAAGGTTTGACCTGAAAGGCCATCGGCAACTCGAACACCACCATCTTTTTGATCTTCAAAGATTAATGAGCGTTGAACAGTGGCCGCAGCAGCAAGCTGATCAGGGCCGTTGCCTGTAATGCGAATGAGACCAACACCAATCAGCGAGAAGGCGATAATGCCAGCCGCGCAGAAAAGCACCCAACGTGGAAAACTGTCTGGCGCAACTGACCTGGGTGCAAGCGACTGATTAACTGAATAAGCTTGACTCATACAGGCCTCACTTGCATTGGCGTGTTGTCTCTGCGATTGTGTTGTGCTTCGCTGCTAGTCGCGCTTGCGTTGGCGGCTTGTCCTGTCGATTGTGTCCAAGCTTCGCGCAACTTGTCTGCGACGACCTGAACATCGGGTATGGCACGCAATGTAGGCTCAGGCTTTGAAATGCGCCATGGGCGCACACTGGGCCACAAATGCACCCAAGCAATTCGGTCTGAACCTTGTAACGCCAAAGTGATGTCGCCAAAGCCCTTTTGAAGAACTCGCACATCGGCAGACGCGACTTGCTTCAGCGGCAAATTGAAGGAAACCGTAAGGACGATGCCTAAACGCATGACCACACGTTTGTTGGTGATGGTGTACACCGTAGTGCGAGCCGTTAAATAGGCCAGTAACCAAAGCGTACCCAAGCCAATGATGGCCAAAGGTGCAATCCACTTGATGGCCATCAAGACCGACATGACGCCAGAACCTGCTTCCACAGCAGGCCAAGCACAGACCAGAATTAAGGCTGCGAAATACACCGCCAATTTGTTGAAGTGAAAGGCAGTGGTGGCCAAGGCGCCCACATCGGGTGCGCCTTGCCAGACAATGAACTCGTCACTGGGCAAGCGTTCGGGTAAACCAAACTGCGGTTCAAACTCGTATTCATGACCTGAATTTTCGATTGCCATTTTCTTTTCCTCAACTGACTTTCAATTCAACTTCAATTGACGCTGGTCTGAATTTCAGATCAACGGTTCGCTGCGCTTCGCATCGGCGTACAAAGTTCCGCCGCCGTAGTAGGCGCTGATTTTTTCCTCTTCCAATTTGGTGATTTGGTCGGGATTTCTCAGGGCTGGCACAGCGGCAAAATGACGCGCATAGATAGAATGCACTTCAACTTGATTTCTGCGAATCAGGGAAAACGAGGTGGGCAGCAAAACAGATTTTCCGCCTGCAATTTCGACTTCCAAATAACGGAACATCATTTCTGCAGAATCAATCCAAATGTCTTTGACCGTGCCACCTTGTTTGCCATCACCACCCATCACAGGCAAGCCGCGTGGGTCCACATCTTGTTCAGCAACCGTGTAGGCGCTGGCCACACGAAGTGGTTGAATCAATGGCTGACCGTGCGAGGTCAACTCTGGCACATCTTCACGGCTGGCATAAGCACCAGCACCCACTGCGGCCAACATGGCATCACCCTTAGGCTCGATGGGCGCGCCTGATGCTGGGCTGGTTGCCACTGCGTTGTAAGCGGGCTCTTTGCGCATCAAGTCGGGCACAGTGACACTTTTGCCACCTTCCAACAAAAATGTTTTAGGCTCGGGGATGGGGAATCCCTTGACCACTGCCCGACCATTGCTAGTCGACTCCATCGGGTAGCCCTCACGATGATTTTCCATCGCAAGATAATAAATAAGGCCAGCAAAGAAGATCCAAAACACATACAGCAGTATTTGCGCTAGATCGACATAGCCGGTAATGTTTCCTACGGTTTGCATAACGACTTCTCCTTTTGAACAACTAAATACGAGACTCGGTCAAGCCGAGCGTTGGGGGAACTACGGGTGAAACAAAACTCCTGCGCTTGACCAAGGGGCCAACCGCAATGAGGGTTAAAAACAGCAACAGCATTTCGACGTGGTACACCATGCTGTAGCCCACAGAGGGATCGGTCAACGCAGGCCCTAAGGCACCTTCGCTGCTGAGGGTGGTGACCACATCACGCAGTGCACCGCCAAAGAACATCGACAGGCCCGCTGCCGCAGCTTGCACAGCGCCCCAGGCACCTAAAGCCAGACCCACGAAAGCAGATTCCAAGCGCATGGCAGTGAACAAAGTGCCCACTGCAAACAAACCACCACCGAAACCCACACCAAAGGCGCCACATCGAAATAGCCAACCTGCATCTAGAGGCGCAGAGAAAATGACCGCAGAAAAAGCTGGCAAGCCCGCCAAAGCGCCATAGGCTGCCAAGCGCATGGGATCAATGCCTTTGGCCAACTTGCGTCCTGCAACATAGAACCCCAACAAGCCACCCCCGGCCAACATGGCTGTCAATGCGCTGGTTGCACCCACGCTCAGCTTCAAAATTTCTCCGCCATAGGGCTCCAAAATAATGTCTTGCATGTTGAAGGCCATGGTGCCAAGCGCTGTCGCCCACAAAAAACGTCGTGCATGGGGAATGGCAATGAATTCGGCCCAAACTTCTCTGAAAGGCCTGCGAATTTCTGTTTTCATAGCGGCCACACGCTCGGGATTGCGCGGCTCTTGCTTCCAAAGCGCAAAGCCATTGAGGATCAAGACCACCAAGGCAGTGCCCTGCACGGTTTGGACCAAATATTCTGGCGTGAAGTTAGACAACAAGAAGCTGTACACCAAGCTGCCAAACACGGCGCCCACCAGCAACATGGTGTACAAAAGCGCTACCACTCTTGGGCGTGTCTCTTCACTCGCTTGGTCTGTGGCCAATGCCAAGCCTGCTGTTTGCGAAGTTTGCAATCCAGCACCCACCATCAAAAAGGCCATCGCGGCAGCACCTTGCCCCACCCAGTCGGGCACAGGCACTTGACCGCGACCCGAAAGCACCAACAGTGCAAAGGGCATGACAGCCAATCCCAAAAATTGAATCAAGGTACCGCCCCACATGTAAGGCACTCGGCGCCAGCCAAATGCCGACACATGCACATCGGACTGATAACCAGTAACTGCCCTGAACGGCGCCACCAAAAGTGGCAGTGCCAACATCATGGCGACCAACCAAGCGGACACACCCAATTCCACAATCATGACGCGGTTCAAGGTACCAATCATGAGCGCAGTGGTGATACCCATGGTGAACTTGAACAAAGACAGTCGCAGCAGCCGAGACATTGGCAAGCCCGCGCTGGTCACGTCAGCAAACGGCAACCAGGACGCAGGCAATTGCCTGACATACTTTGAAAAAGTCTTGGCTCTCATGAGCGGACCCACTCCATGGCTTTGGATTTGTAAAAACCACTTGAAACTCTGTGACTTCTGGCGCATTGCCAGTCATTCAAAGCGTCATGTGTCTTCATGAGTTGGGCAATGCGGGTTTCTGCCATGGGTTCAAGCCATGGCGCACGATCTCCGCGGGGCAATAAACGACCGACTGAAATCATGAGCGCCAGCATGGGTGTGCGCGGTGCAAATGTAAACACAATGGATTGGCTGGTGCGCTCAGCCAACTGGGCCAGTGCATTGACAGCATCTTCTGTGTCGTAGTGAATGATGGAGTCCATGGCCACCACATGGTCAAAGTGACCCAAGCCTTTGTCAAGCATGTCACCACTGTGAAACTCAACCAAGTGGGCTACGTCGGCTGGAATTCGCTCGCGTGCCAAATCGACCAAGGTGGGGGACAGGTCGATGGCCACCACCTCCGCACCTAATCGAGCGGCTTCTACCGCCAATGCACCCGTGCCACAGCCCGCATCCAAAATACGTTTACCCTTGAGATCTTCGCCTAACCAAGAGACCAATGTCGATCGCATCTGATCCCGACCTGCACGAACACTTGCACGAATGCGGCCAACAGGCGCATCGGAGGTGAGCTTCTCCCATGCAGCCACAGCGGTCCGATCGAAATAATGTTCGATCTGTCCGCGACGTTGTTCGTAGGTCATTTCGTTCATGGTCTAGGCCTCAATCAAAACCCAGCAGATCAAAAATATCGCGGTCTTTCATGGGCACTGCTGAATAGGTCTCACCACCCAGCCATAAGTTGGCAGCCAAGCGCATGTACTCTTTTTGCACGGCCTCCAATTCAGGTGAGTGTTCCATCTCAAACAGCGTTGACTTTTTCAAACGGCTGCGGCGAATCACATCCAGATCTGGAAAGTGAGCTGCCAATTTCAAGCCAATGCGATCGTTGTATTTGTCAATTTGATCGGTGGCCGCACTGCGATTGGCAATCACACCGCCCAAACGAACGTTGTAGTTTTTGGCCTTGGCGCCAATGGCTTGCACAATGCGGTTCATCGCAAAGATCGAATCAAAATCGTTGGCCGTCACAATCATGGCGCGATCGGCATGTTGCAAGGGTGCTGCAAAACCACCGCACACCACATCGCCCAATACATCGAAAATGACCACATCGGTATCTTCAAGCAGGTGGTGCTCTTTGAGCAACTTGACTGTTTGACCCACCACATAGCCACCGCAACCTGTGCCTGCAGGCGGGCCACCAGCTTCGACGCACATCACGCCGTTGTAGCCTGGAAAGACAAAGTCTTCGACACGCAATTCTTCTGCGTGAAAGTCAACAGTTTCGAGCACATCAATGACGGTAGGCAGCATCTTCTTGGTCAGTGTGAAGGTACTGTCGTGTTTGGGGTCACAGCCGATTTGTAAAACGCGTTTGCCCATTTTGGAAAATGCAGCAGACAGGTTAGAAGATGTGGTGCTTTTGCCAATGCCGCCTTTGCCGTAAATGGCAAAAACTTTGGCATTGCCAATTTTCACATTGGGGTCCAGCTGGACTTGCAAGCTGCCCTCGCCATCGAGTTTTGGATTGCGTTTCACTGTCGGAAACGGTAAGGTTTCAACGTTCATGCGGTTGCTCCTTCATAGACGCCTTCTAAGCGGTCTTCTAGTTCTTCACTTGCCTGGCGAAGCGCTTGCAATGTTTCGGCATCAGGATGCCAATAGTTGCGTTCGGACGCTTCGATCAAACGATTTGCCACACGGGCAGACGCCGTCGGATTCAGTTTCGCCAAGCGCTCGCGCATGGCAGGGTCAAGCATGAAAGTCTCAGACAGTTGCTTGTAGACCCAGGGTTGTACTTGTCCTGTGGTGGCAGACCAACCCATGGTGTTGGTCACATGCGTCTCGATTTGACGCACACCTTCGTAGCCATGCTCTAAGATTCCCTCGTACCACTTGGGGTTGAGCATGCGCGTACGTGTTTCGATGGAGACTTGTTCTTGCAAAGAGCGAACAGCTGCGTTGCCCTTGGTTTGATCACCGATATAGACCGGTGGTGTTTTGCCACCCTTGGCCAACTTGACCGCATGGGTGATGCCACCCAAGGTGTCAAAGTAGTTGTCGACTGTGGTCACACCCAACTCGACAGAGTCCAGGTTTTGATAGGTCAGTTGCACATCCGCCAATGCTGTTTGTAAAAGGGCCGTTTGCTGAACAGCGCGACCTGTACGGCCGTAGGCGAAACCTTTGCGGCGCTTGTAGGTTTCTGCCAATTCGCCCTCGTCTTCCCAACGACTGCTTTCCACCAAATTGTTGACGTTGGAGCCATAGGCACCTTCGGCATTGCCATAAACGCGCAATGCGGCTGTTTCTAAACTACAGCCGTGCTCTTGTTGATAGGCCAAAGCATGCTTGCGGACCCAATTCATCTCAATGGGTTCGTCAGCCGATGCAGCCAAAAATGCAGCTTCAGCCAACAACTTAATTTGCAAGGGCATCAGATCGCGGAAGATACCCGACAAGGTCATGATCACATCAATGCGGGGACGTCCCAATTCTTCTAAAGGAATGAGGCTGGCACCCGCAATGCGGCCATAACTGTCAAAGCGGGGCAATGCGCCCATCAAGGCCAGCGCCTGTGCTATCGGTGCGCCTTCATTCTTCAAGTTGTCGCTGCCCCACAGCACCATCGCAATGGACGCTGGTAACGGATTGCCATCTGCACAGTGACGTTCAATCAACAACTGCGCTTGGACTTTGCCATCCTTGACAGCCATGGCACTTGGAATTCTAAAAGGGTCAAAGCCGTGGATGTTGCGGCCCGTTGGCAGCACGTCTGGGGTGCGCAAAATATCACCACCTGGTGCGGGACGAATGTAGCGGGCGTCTAAAGCTCGGAGGATGGCAGACACTTCGGTATCAACAGCCAAGTGACGTTGCGACACCTGCAGATCGCGCAAAACATTCAAACTGGGGTGATTGCGTGACAATCCTGCCGCCTTCAAAGCCTGCTCTGGTGAACGCCCTTCTACCATGGCTTCTATGGCTTTCCGATCTAGCTGCATGTCATGATTGGCTTGCGCCATGGCCAACAGCATATCGACCTGCTGAGCTTGACTAGGTGCACGCCCTGCCACATGCAAACCATGTGGAATCAGGGTGTATTCGAGCTCGAGTAACTCTGCACCCAAGTGCATGATTGTTCGGTCTAAGGCTTCGCCCATGGTGCCAACATCCCATGCGGGTTCAGCCGATACCAAATTGAGTTCTGCAGCTTG
>CALPYQ020000046.1 GCA_943327965.2 Singulisphaera sp. GP187 | reverse complement strand
TAGAAGACGACGCTTTGATGGCCATCGATAAGCCTGCGGGCGTGGCTGTTCATGGGGGTTCAGGGGTGAGTTTTGGGGTTATTGAGCAACTCAGACAAGCCAGACCCCAGGCAAAACTGCTGGAATTGGTCCACCGCCTGGACCGAGAAACCAGCGGCATCTTGTTGATCGCCAAGAAGCGAAGCGCTTTGAAGCATGTACAAGATCAGTTTCGCGAGCGCGAAACAGGCAAAACATATTTGGCCTTGGTTCAAGGAAATTGGCCGGAGAAGCTGAAAGTTATCGACAGTTCGCTGCACAAGTACTTACTTCCAGACGGTGAGAGACGCGTCAAAGTGACGACACCAGAGGATCCCGATGGCATGCGGTCCATCACCTTGGTGAAGGTGTCTGAACGCTTGCAAGGATGCACTTTGTTGGAGGTCACCATCAAAACGGGTCGAACGCATCAGATTCGTGTGCATTTGGCCTCACAAGGGCACCCCATTGCCGGCGACGATAAGTACGGTGACTTCGAGTGGAACAAAATGTTGAACAAGCAAGGCTTAAAGCGCATGTTTTTGCATGCGTGGCGCTTGCAATTTACCCACCCAACATCGGGCAAGCGGATTGAATTGAAATCGGCCTTGCCCCCAGAGTTGCAACTATTTACAAACCATGCCAAACCCAAACTTCCGCCCTCGTCAATTTGACTTAATTGCATTCGACTGGGATGGCACCCTGTTTGATTCAACGGCCATCATTACCCGATGCATTCAACGTGCCGTGGTGGATGTGGGCGGCAAAGAGCCCACGGCAGAGGCCGCCTCCTACGTGATTGGCATGGCGCTGATGCAAGCTTTGGCACATGCTGCGCCAGACGTCCCTGTGGAAAAATACAAGGCCTTGGGTGAGCGGTACCGCCATCATTACGCGGCGCATCAAAATGACTTGATTCTTTTTGAGGGCGTGTTGCCCATGTTGGCTGAATTGAAAGCCAGACACCATTGGTTAACAGTCGCTACTGGGAAAAGTCGCATGGGTCTGAATGAAGCTTTGCATGATGTTGAATTGAAAGGCGCCTTTGATGGTTCGCGAACAGCTGACGAGACAGCCGGCAAACCCAGCCCCTTGATGCTGCAAGAGTTAATGCGGGAGTTTGGGGCTGAGCCGGAGCGGACCTTGATGATTGGCGATACCACCCACGATTTACAAATGGCATTGAATGCAGGTTGCGCCAGCGTAGCCGTCAGCTACGGGGCCCATGAACCTTCCGCATTTCATGCGCTGAAGCCTTTGTATGTGGCCCATTCAGTTGCTGAGTTGCGGCATTGGTTGCTAGAGAATGCTTAAGCATCTTGGATAATTTTAGAGAGTGATTCAATACCTGGCAATCGCGACTTCAGCGGCTCGCCAGTTTTTCATAGATAGAGGTCAATTTCATGAGCGAAGCAATTCCTTTGTGTCATTCTGTAGACCTGCAGGACAGTGGTTTAGCAGTGCCCTTTGATGTCATTTATGGCGGTCAAACTTGCCGAGCTTTTGCTGTGCGCTACAAGGGAACAGTCCATGCATACCTCAACAGATGCAGCCATGTGGCCATGGAAATGGACTACCAGCCCAACCGATTTTTTGATGCCAGTGGGCAATTCCTCATTTGTGCAACCCATGGCGCCATGTACCGCCCAGAATCGGGTGCTTGTGCGGGTGGTCCTTGCAACGGTGGTTTGATTCCAATCACCTTGTCTGAGCAAGGTGGCGTGGTTCACTGGCATACTGACTTCAATTTAAAACCTTTTGAGTTCCCATGAGTTCTGACTATCCTGAATCTACTGACGCCCCATCACGAAACACATCGGGCGGCATGAATGCCGCCTCGAACAATGCAAATCCGGCTTGGGAGCGACAAGTCTTGTCTGATTTGGTTCAAGCCAACTTGAAGGAGCAACAATCGGCGCGCCGATGGAAAAACGGTTTGCGCTTGGGTTGGTTGTTATTTTGGATTGTGGTGATGTGGCAAATTCTGTCGCACAACCAAACAGCTAGCAACATCACCACGCCACATACAGCGTTGGTGAACATCAAGGGAGAAATCGCCGATGGCACAGAAGCCAGTGCCGAAAACATTGTGGCTTCAATGCGTGCTGCTTTAGAAGATACAGGTTCTCAAGGCTTGATCTTGTTGATCAATTCACCAGGCGGTAGCCCAGTTCAAGCGGGCATCATCAATGATGAAATTGTTCGTTTGAAAGCGCTTCATCAAAAGCCCATTTATGCCGTTGTGGAAGAGTCTTGTGCTTCTGCGGCCTATTACATTGCGGCAGCGGCAGACAAAGTTTATGTCGACAAAGCCAGCATCGTGGGCAGCATTGGTGTCTTGATGGATGGTTTTGGCTTTACCGGTTTGATGGACAAACTGGGTGTGGAGCGCCGCCTCATGACCGCCGGTGAAAACAAGGGGTTTTTAGATCCCTTCAGCCCGCAAACTGAGGCGCAACGCAAGCATGCACAAAGCATGTTGAACCATATTCACTCGCAATTCATCGAGGTTGTTAAAAAAGGTCGTGGCGATCGTTTAAAAGAAACCCCTGACATGTTCAGCGGCCTTTTTTGGACAGGCCAGCAAGCTGTTGAGTTGGGGTTGGCAGATGAGTTGGCCAGCCTGGATCAAGTTGCGCGAGATGTCATCAAAGCGGAAGAAATTGTTGACTATTCGCGCCATGACAATGTGGCAGAGCGCTTGGTCAAACGCTTTGGCGCAGCCATGGGCGAGGGTGCATGGCGTGCAATGCGCGCAAGTACCAACATTCGATAATTGGCAGCCTAGCGCTGACTAAACGCCAATTGCAAATACGGCGGGCGTTTGGTTGCTCAAGCCTTCTGGCCCATCGCCGTTGGCAGACCTGATTTTTCGCCATTGTTGTACGGTTGCACATTGGGTTGCGGCATCTGGCAAGGTGATGCCACTGCTGAACGCCAATCGAGTTTGCGTTTGCAAACTTTGAACCAAAGAACCCCAAAGGGCAAGGTTGCGGTAGGGCGTTTCAATGAACAGTTGGGTTTGACCTGTTTTGAGGGCCAATTGTTCTAATTCCTTAATTCTGCGAGTGCGTTCTTGCGGTTCTTGCGGCAGGTAACCGACGAATGCAAAATT
Source organism: Singulisphaera sp. GP187 (assembly GCA_943327965.2). Classification (GTDB taxonomy): domain Bacteria; phylum Pseudomonadota; class Gammaproteobacteria; order Burkholderiales; family Burkholderiaceae_C; genus Limnohabitans_A. Next base: position 5,373 of record CALPYQ020000046.1, on the reverse strand, counting down.
TTGTCCATTCAGCCCGCTGCTGGCCAGGGCCAATAACAAGGACACGGGCCCAACCAGCGGCATCACTTTCAAGCCTAAATCATGTGCGGCGCGCACAACTGAACTGCCGGGGTCTGCCACTGCAGGCATGCCTGCTTCACTGATCAAGCCAATGTCTTGGCCTTGAAGTGCGGCATTGAGCAGCGGCTTGGCATCGAATGCACCCAAGTGATCTCCCTTTTTGTGAACTTGCCGTGGAAGCTCGACGATGGTTTGAGACTGGATGGGCAAGCTCAATGGCGAGATGGCGTCAATCCGTTTGAGGTAAGCGCGTGTGGTTTTGGCGTTTTCGCAAATCCAATGCGTTATCTTGGCGGCAGCTTCAAGAGTCCCTCCAGGCATCACGTTGCTCAAAGGGGCTTCTTGATGGCATCCAAAATCTAGAGGTGCAGGTACCAGAAAAAGTTTGCCAGCTTGTTGGGGTGTTTGACTCATAGCAACTTCACGCCCGCTTCTCTGAGTAATTGACAAGTCCTAATCAGGGGTAGGCCAATCAATGCGGTGGGATCGTCGTTGTCGATGGCATCCAAAAGTGCAATGCCAAGACCTTCGCTTTTGGCGCTTCCAGCGCAGTCGTAAGGCTCTTCAGCCAGAAGATAAGCTTCAATTTCGGCGTCAGTCAAATTTCTAAATTTAACGCTGACAGCTGCTAATTCGGTTCGCTCATAACCATTGGCCAAGCACACCACTGAAAGTGCTGTTTGGAAGACCACGGTTTTGCCGCGCATTTTTTGCAATTGCACGACTGCATTGCGGTGGTTGCCCGGCTTGCCCAGCGGTGTTCCGTCAAGATCTGCCACTTGGTCGGAGCCGATGACCACGGCGTTGGGGTGTTGCTGGGCCACGGCTTGTGCTTTGGCCAAGGCCAACCTGAGGGCCAAAGCTTTTGGCGATTCACCCGCCATGGGGGTCTCATCGACTTCAGGTGCGAAAACTTCAAAGGGAATCCGAAGTCTGGCCAGCAATTCTTTGCGATAACGAGAACTTGAGCCCAGGATGACAGGGAAGTCATGGAGGGGCTTGGGGATGGGTAAATTGTCTTTGGACATCCCTCAATTCTCTTACACTGCCGACATGGAAAAAAATTTTGATTTAAAAAGACTCCATGTCAAAGCGTTTGCTCGGGATGGTTTGAGCCTCAATGGCCTCCAGCCGCTGACATTTTTTGAGCGTTTGGCTGATTTGGCGACAACTCAAAGCGCTTCGGAGGCAGAAAATACACAGGTTGAATGGGAGTTGACTGGGGAAACAGTGTCAGTTGCTGGTGGCGAGCCTCAAATTTTTTTACATTTGAAGGCTTCTGTTGGCTTGCCCATGCAGTGCCAGCGCTGTTTAGGTCAAGTCCAGGTTGAGGTCTTGTCAGAGCAAACCTTCCGATTTGTGGCTGACGAAGCCACCGCAGAAGCCGAAGACGACGAATCTGAAGAAGATTTGCTGGTCTTGGTGCCTGAATTTGACGTTTGGGAACTCATTGAGGATGAACTCATCATGTCGGCCCCCATTGTGCCCAAGCACCCTGTTTGCCCCACTTCCGTAACGATGTCGGTGTCCGATGAGTCTTTTGAGGCGGCTCAGGCAGAGCGCCCCAACCCTTTTGCGGCCTTGGCGCAATTGAAGAAAAAACCGCATTAAAACGCTAGATTGGCCTGAAACTATGGGCTATAATCAGCGGCTTCGCACCTTCTGGGTGTGAGTTCATTCACTGTTTAACCTAGCCGCGTTGATGTTGAGCTTGTCCTTAATAACGCTGCTTTCAACGCTTCCAAGGAGCCATCATGGCTGTACAACAAAACAAAAAGTCACCTTCTAAACGTGGCATGCACCGTTCACACAATGCCTTGAACGTGCCAGGTATTGCCGTTGAGCCAACAACCGGCGAGACACATTTGCGTCACCACATCAGCCCTAACGGTTTTTACCGTGGCCGTCAGGTTCTGAAAAACAAATCAGAAGCCTAACTGACGCTTGAAATACAGGCCCGATGCTACATTCAAGGTAGCCTCGGGCCTTTGTATTTGTGTTTACTGAAAATATGTCCTCCAAAGAGTTTTATACGATTGCCGTGGATTGCATGGGGGGTGATCACGGGCCAAGTGTTACCTTACCTGCGTGCCGTCATTTTTTGGACGCGCACCCAGAAGCACGGTTGCGTTTGGTGGGGCAAGCTGAAGCGCTGGCTCATTTCAAGCACGAACGAGCAGAGATTGTTCATGCGTCCGAAGTGGTGGACATGGACGATCCCGTGGAAGTTGCACTTCGTCGCAAAAAAGACTCCTCCATGCGCATTGCCATCGAGCAAGTTAAGTCTGGCGAGGCAGATGCTGCCGTTTCCGCTGGCAATACGGGCGCATTGATGGCCATTGCACGTTATGTGCTCAAGACAATGGATGGCATTGACCGTCCTGCTATTGCGGGTCAAATGCCTAACTTCAAAGGTGGTGGCACCACCATGCTCGATCTGGGTGCCAATGTCGATTGCGCCCCTGAGCATTTGTTTCAATTTGCAGTCATGGGTTCGGCCTTGGTTTCGGTCTTGCAGGACAATGAAAGCCCAACTGTGGGCTTGCTGAACATCGGTGAAGAAGCCATTAAAGGCAATGAAATCATCAAAAAAACAGCCGAACTGCTTCGATCTGCTGCTAACTCCGGCGATTTGAACTTTTACGGCAATGTTGAGGGCAACGACATTTTCAAGGGAACAGTCGACATTGTGGTGTGCGATGGTTTTGTAGGAAATGTTGCGCTCAAGACCAGCGAAGGCCTGGCCACCATGATGGGTGGCTTCTTGAAATCTGAATTTTCTCGCAATATTTTTACCAAAATTGCAGCCATTTGCGCTCATCCGGTCTTAACTTCGTTTAAAAATAGAGTTGATCATCGGCGCTACAACGGCGCTGCACTTTTGGGCTTGAGAGGCTTGGTCTTCAAAAGCCATGGTTCTGCAGACGAGTTGGCTTTCGAAACTGCCCTCAACCGAGCGTATGATGCTGCCAGACATCAACTGTTAAGCCGAGTTGCTGCGCGAATTGCGCATGCGGCGCCCTTGCTTCAGTCGCAAGTGAGCGCTCCAGCCGATTCGGCCAACCCGGCAATCATCGAATGACCATTTTTTCTCGAATTACTGGCACTGGCAGCTTCCTGCCTCCTAGGCGTTTAACCAACGCCGATTTGGTGGCCGAGTTGGCAGCCCAAGGCATTGAAAGCTCCGACGAATGGATTGTTGAGCGCACAGGTATTCGCGCCAGACATTTTGTGGATGAGGGCGTTGGCAGCAGCGATTTAGGTGCTGAAGCTGCACGGAGAGCCATTGAGTCCGCGGGATGCAATGCATCAGACATCGATCTCATCATTGTGGCAACTTCAACGCCCGACATGGTTTTCCCCTCAACCGCCGCGTTGCTGCAACACAAATTGGGCATTGTAGGCTGCCCTGTTTTTGATGTTCAGGCCGTGTGCAGTGGTTTTGTTTATGCCATGACTGTGGCCGATGCCATGATCAAAACAGGCACAGCCAAGCGGGCCTTGGTCATTGGCGCCGAAGTATTCAGCCGCATCCTGGATTTCAAAGACCGAACAACCTGCGTGCTGTTTGGTGACGGTGCTGGCGCAGTGGTTTTGGAAGCCTCAGACACGCCGGGTATTTTGGCCACCGACATCCATGCCGATGGCAAATACTCAGACATTTTGTGTGTGCCCGGCCATGTGTCAGGTGGCGCTATCTTGGGCGACCCTGTCCTCAAAATGGACGGACAAGCCGTGTTCAAACTTGCTGTTGGCGTCCTAGAAGAAACCGCCAGAGCTTCTTTGGCCAAGGCAGGCTTGAATGATGCCGACATTGACTGGCTCATTCCCCATCAGGCCAATATTCGCATCATGCAAAGTACTGCGCGCAAATTAAAAATGTCGATGGACAAAGTCATTGTGACAGTCGATCAGCATGGCAATACATCTGCCGCTTCAATTCCATTGGCACTTGACCATGGCGTGCGGTCTGGACAAATTACCAAGGGCCAAACATTGATGCTAGAGGGCGTCGGTGGTGGGTTTACCTGGGGTTCGGTCCTTTTAAAATACTGATCAATTTTGATTTGACATCATGAGTGCATTTGCTTTTGTTTTTCCCGGTCAGGGCTCCCAATCTGTGGGCATGTTGGACGCTTGGGGTGACCATCCTGCCGTCAAGGAAACCCTCAAAGAAGCGTCCGATGCCATGGGTGAAGACTTGAGTGCGCTCATTCACGATGGTCCCAAAGAAGCCTTGGCTTTGACCACCAATACCCAGCCCGTGATGTTGGTTTCTGCTGTTGCAGCCTATCGTGCTTGGTTGGCAGAAGGTGGCGCAAAACCATCGCTGGTTGCGGGCCATTCATTGGGTGAGTACTCTGCACTGGTGGCTTCAGGTGTTTTGACGCTGGCACAGGCCGCACCACTGGTCAGATTCCGTGCGGCGGCCATGCAAGATGCGGTGGCTGTAGGCGCTGGCGCCATGGCTGCGGTTTTAGGCATGGAGGCTGCCAAAGTCATTGAGGGTTGTGCGCAAGCACAAGCCACTTTCCCTGCGGGCAGTGGCGAGGTGGTTGAGGCAGTCAACTTCAACGATCCTGGTCAAACAGTTATTGCAGGCAGCAAAGCTGCAGTCGAGAAAGCTTGTGAAGTCCTCAAGGCAATGGGCGCAAAACGGGCGCTTAATTTGCCCGTATCAGCACCTTTCCACTCCAGCTTGATGAAGCCCGCAGCGGAAAAGCTGAAGGAAAAGTTGGCGGCGACTACTTTTGCGGCTCCTCAAATTCCTGTCGTCAACAACATCGATGTGACGGTTGAAACAGACACCGATCGAATTCGAGATGCACTCTACCGGCAAGCTTTTGGCCCTGTTCGTTGGGTTGAGTGCGTGCAAGCCATCAAGGCCCGAGGCATCAGCACGGTGGTTGAATGTGGACCTGGCAAGGTCTTGGCCGGCATGGTGAAACGCATTGATGCCGAAATGACGGGTTGGCCATTGTTTGATCCCGCCTCAATGGCCGAAGTCAAAGGAGCCTTGGTATGAGTGTCGCCGCAACAGAATTCAAAGGTCAAATTGCCTTGGTAACTGGAGCGTCCAGAGGCATAGGTGCAGCCATTGCATTGGATCTGGCAAAACAAGGCTTGCAAGTGGTGGGTACTGCCACCACCGACGAAGGGGCAGCCCGAATTTCGGCAGCTTTGGCAGCATATGCCGGCTGCCGTGGTGCCAATTTGAATGTCAATGACGCTGGCGCGGGCGAAGCGCTCATTGATGAAATCGTCAAATCTCAAGGTGGATTGCATGTGTTGGTGAACAATGCAGGCATTACC
>CALPYQ020000045.1 GCA_943327965.2 Singulisphaera sp. GP187 | reverse complement strand
ACCGTGACGTTGCATCACATGTTTGGCAATGGCCAAGCCTAGGCCGGTACCACCCGATTCTCTGGATCGACTACGGTCAACCCTGTAAAAACGCTCTGTTAGTCTGGGGATATGCTCTGAAGCAATACCTGGTCCTGTGTCAACCACAGTGAACTGAATTCGATCATCGGGCAACAGGGTCCAAATTGCCGAAATTAATCCGCCAGCAGGGGTGTACCTCACGGCATTATTAACGAGGTTAGAAACTGCGCTATGCAACTCCTTGGGAGCACCTATCAATTGGACACCTGAAGGAACTTCAAAATGGAGGACCTGTGGTTTTTCCTCTTCTTGCAATTGAGCCATAGCAAGACCACGCGCTTCCGATTCAATACCAACCATTAAGCTAGAAATTAAAATTAGGTCGTTGGTTGAAGGCAATGTACTGCCATCAAGCTGAGAAAGAATCAGCAAATCATTCACCAAATCTTGCATTCTTTCTGCTTGAACAGACATCAGTTCTAAATAGCGGGCGCGCTCTTCAGCTTCTAAAGGCAGGTTTTGAAGCGTTTCAATAAATCCGCTCATCACCGTCAGAGGCGTGCGTATTTCGTGGGAGACATTGGCCACAAAATCTTTTCTCATGACGTCGGCTTGGGCAACCGCAGTGACATCACGCGTTAAAAGCAGTTGACGGTTTTCGCCGTAATTGTGGAGCTGCACTGAAAGCTTAATGACTTTGTGCAGTGACGCACCGCGACCATCGATGATGACTTCACTGTCATAGACCTCACTGGCCAAATATTTATTGAATACGGGGTCTCGCACCAAGTGCACAACATGCTGCATCAAATCACGCTTGGCATCCATGCCCAAGTGTTGCGCAGCCGTTTGATTACACCATTCAATGCGACCTTCTGGGTCAAGCAGTACCACACCATTGGGCGAAGCTTGAATGGCCAGTAAAAAGTCTTGCAGGCGTTTTTGTTCGGTCTGTGTTTGCCGACGCTGCTCGGTCAAAATTCGTTTCATGCGATCTATCAGATCGCCCCAAATGCCACCCAAGTTGGGCGGGTCCTGAACATTGTTGTGGCGTAACCAGTGTGCAATTTTTTGGCCTTTCCACAAATCTTTAAGAACTGTGATGAGGCAAACTAGAAATGCACCCAGGAGAGGTCCGGATGTGGTGTTTAACCAAAAACCAGCAATTGCCGCGACAGCCATCCAAAAAAACAGGCCGATGGTACGTGGAAACATAATGGGACTTTGACTAAATTAGCCAGCAGCGCTTGAAGTTTGAGTTATTTCAGTAAAACGATAACCAGCACCACGAACCGTTTCAACCATATTGCCTGCAGCACCCAGTGCTTCGCGCAGTCTCTTAACGTGAACGTCTACCGTACGCTCTTCGATGAAAACATGATCGCCCCATACACGGTCAAGCAATTGACCTCGGCTGTGGACGCGCTCTTTGTGAGTCATGAAATATTGTAACAACTTGAACTCTGTGGGGCCCAGCTTTAAGGGTTGGTCTTGAAAGCTCACTCGATGCGTATCAGCATCTAACAACAACTGTCCCATTTGAATTCGGCCTGCTGATTGCTCAGGCGATCGTCTTCTGAGAACAGCACGTATGCGGGCTAACAATTCTTTGGTAGAAAATGGTTTAACAATGTAGTCGTCAGCGCCTGCATCTAAGCCTGCAACTCTGTCAATTTCGTCACCTCTGGCAGTGAGCATCAAGATGGGAATTGCTTGAGAGCGTTTGTCATTGCGCCATTTTTTGGCCAAAGACAAACCACTTTCCTTGGGCAACATCCAATCGAGCAAAATGACATCGGGCAATACGTCATCAAGTTCTTTTTGAGCTGTTTCACCATCCATGGCCCAAATGGGCTGAAAACCATTGTGGCGAAGATTAACCGCAATCAACTCTGCAATCGCGGGTTCATCCTCCACAATCAGAATGCGCGGTAAGGTTCTCATTGGACAACAGACTCCACATCGGCCAAGGCGATGTGACGAACGTCAGCACCCTTGACCACGTAAATGATGAATTCTGCAATGTTCTTGGCGTGATCGCCAATTCGCTCAATGGCCTTTGCGACAAACAACAAATCCAAACTGGCAGAAATGGTGCGTGGGTCTTCCATCATGTAGGTTACCAACTTGCGTACAAAGCCATCAAACTCTGCATCAATCAAATCGTCTTCTTTCAAGATGGACACGGCCTCAGTCACATCCAAGCGGGCAAATGCGTCTAGCGCTTTGCGCAACAATCCTGAAGCCAAATCTGAAGCAATGCGCAGCTCAGAGGAAGGCAATGCACGCGCACTGCCACTGCCAATGATGGACTTCACCATGCGGGCAATTTTTTCTGACTCATCACCCGCACGCTCTAAATTGGCAGTGATCTTTGAAATAGCAATGAGCAAACGCAAATCGCGCGCGGTTGGTTGGCGCCGTGCAATGATGGAAGACAAATCGCGATCAATTTCGACTTCCATGGAGTTCACTTGTGATTCGGTTGCGATAACCTGATCGGCAACTTCAACGTTGAACTGCGATAGAGAATAAACGGCGTGACGAATTTGCGACTCAACCAAACCACCCAACTCCAAGACGCGAGTTGAAACACTGCCCAATTCGGCGTCAAATTGACTTGAAATATGCTTGTCCATGATTTCTCTTTCCTAATTAACCGAAACGGCCAGTAATGTAATCTTCTGTTTCTTGACGTGCTGGCTTCATAAAAATTTGGTCTGTTTCACCAAATTCCATCAACTCACCCAAGTACATATAAGCTGTGTAATCGGACACGCGCGCAGCTTGCTGCATGTTGTGCGTCACAATGACCACAGTGTATTCACTCTTCAAGGTATGCACCAGTTCTTCTACCTTGCCTGTTGAAATAGGGTCAAGTGCTGAAGTGGGCTCGTCCAACAATAAGATAGAAGGCTTAACCGCAATACCACGGGCAATGCACAAACGTTGTTGCTGCCCGCCCGACAAGGACAAGCCACTTTGACCCAGCTTGTCTTTCACTTCATTCCAGATGGCCGCTTTTTGGAGGGCCCACTCGACTCGGTCGTCCATGTCACTGCGCGACAAGTTCTCGTACAACTTCACACCAAAAGCGATGTTGTCGTAGATGGACATGGGGAATGGCGTTGGTTTCTGAAAAACCATGCCAATCCGTGAGCGAAGCAAGTTCAAGTCTTGCTTAGGATTCAGAATATTTTCACCGTCAAAGTTGATTTCACCTTCTGCACGCTGTCCCGGGTACAAGTCGTACATGCGGTTGAGTGTGCGCAACAAGGTGGATTTGCCGCAACCGGAAGGCCCAATGAAGGCCGTCACGGTGTTCTTCTGGATGTCCAAGTTGATGTTCTTCAAACCCTGAAAGGAACCATAGAAAAAGTTGAGGTTTTTAACTTCAAGAATGATTTCTTTGGTAGCAGGCAATGTATTCATTTTGATTGTTCGGTTGAATGATTAAACTGAGACTTTTTCACGGAACACAACACGTGCAATGATGTTGAGTAACAAAACAGTCAGGGTAATGAGTAAGGCGCCGCCCCATGCCAAGTTAACCCAGTTTTCGTAGGGGCTCATGGCAAATTGGAAAATCATGACGGGCAAGTTGGACATGGGCTTGCTCATGTCCAGCGAGAAGAACTGATTGTTCAAGGCCGTAAACAAAAGAGGTGCTGTTTCACCACTAACGCGAGCCAATGCCAACAACAAGCCTGTCATCACACCGCTCTTAGCAGCCTTTAGTACCACTGTGGTGGATACTTTCCATTTGGGTGCGCCTAAGGCAAATGCTGCCTCGCGCAAACTGACTGGCACCAACTTCAGCATGTTCTCGGTTGTGCGAACAACCACCGGTATGGCAATCAGTGACAGCGCAATGGTGCCAGCCCAGCCTGAGAATTGCTTGGTAGGAACCACGACCAACGCATAAACAAACAAGCCAATGACAATGGATGGTGCAGACAACATGATGTCATTGACAAAGCGCGTGATGGATGCGCTTTTGCTTTTATCACCGTACTCTGACAAATACACACCGGCCAACACACCAATAGGTGTACTAAGCAAGGTACAAGATGCCACGATCATCAGACTGCCGACAATGGCATTGGCCAAGCCACCGCCTTCTGTACCTGGTGCCGGCGTATTTTTAAACAGCAAATCAAAGTTCAGGGCTGAGAAACCCTTCACCGTCAAGATGAACAAAATCCAAAGCAAGAATGACAAGCCGATGGCCATTGCAGACATCGACAATATGAGGCCAAATAAATTTGCCCTTTTACGCTTTGCATAAATAGAGGGGTCCATGTTAGTTCGAGTGCTCATGTTTTCATACCTTTCTTGGCTTCAGCGCGAATCAACATCCATTTGGCCAATGACAACACCACCAAGGTGATGAGGAACAAAGCCAAGCCAAGCGTGAACAACGAGGAATAGTGCAGGCCGGGTTCAGCCTCGCCAAATTCGTTGGCAAGGGTAGAGGCAATGGAGTTGCCAGGTGAGAACAGTGACGGCGATAGCTTGTGGGCATTGCCAATGACGAAAGTCACTGCCATGGTTTCACCCAGGGCGCGTCCTAGTCCCAACATCACCCCGCCCACAACACCTGTTTTGGTGTAGGGCAAAACAATTTTGGTGACAACTTCCCAAGTGGTACAGCCAATGCCATAGGCGGACTCTTTTAGGATAGGAGGAACAATTTCAAAGACATCGCGCATGACCGAGGCAATGAAGGGCAGAATCATCATGGCCAAAATAAGGCCCGCTGCCAAAATACCGACGCCGTTGAAGGCGCCAGTAAACAAAATACCGATACCAGGAATTTGTCCTAGAGTGCCCGCCAAAGCAGGCTGAACATATTCAGCAAACAAGGGGGCAAAAACAAATAAGCCAAACATGCCATAAATGATGGATGGCACAGCAGCCAACAACTCAATGGCCGTACCCAATGGACGGCGCAGGGGCATAGGGCAAGTTTCTGTCAAGAAAACAGCAATGCCGAAACTTAAAGGCAATGCAATCAAAATAGCAATGGACGCAGTAATGACCGTACCAAAAATAGCGATCAAGCCGCCAAATTTTGAATTGATGATGTCCCACTCAACCGTGTAAAAAAACTCAAAACCAAAGGTGGTTAAAACGGGCCAAGAGCTGATGAACAAAGAAACAATGATGCCTGTTAGCGCCACCAATGTGGACAGTGCAAAGACCATGGTTGTTTTCTCAAACATAAAATCTTGCCACCGCTGCCAGCGCAGAATACTCTGCCTGTAAGGGGTCATCAAACTGTCTTCAGTCTTCATACAAATCTCTTTTTCTATCCGTCAAAAAAACACCCACTGATGAATCAGTGGGTGTCAGATGATTTACTTCACGTTGACGTTGTTCCAAACATTCTTGCGAATGAAATCGGTTGTGGCGTCAGGCATTGGCACGTATTCCAATTCGGCGGCCATTTTCTTACCTTCTTTGAAAGCAAAGTCAAAGAACTTAATAACTTCTGCGGAATTGGCTTTGTTGGCTGGCTGTTTGTACATCAAAATGAATGAAGCGCCAGTGATGGGCCATGACTTAGCACCAGGCGCATTGGTCAAATAAATACTCATGCCTGGAATCTTTGACCAGTCAGTGCTAGCAGAAGCAGCGGCAAATGTTTCATCATCGGGCGCTACAAACTGACCTGCCAAATTGCGCAAGTTAACGTGTGGCATGTTGTTTTTCTTGGCGTATGCGTACTCAACATAACCAATGGAGTTTTTGATGCGGCTGACGTTAGCTGCAACACCTTCGTTACCTTTGCCACCCACAGAAGAAGCAGCAGGCCACTTCACTGCAGCACCAGCGCCTACAGTCGATTTCCAGTTGGCATTCACTTTGGACAAATAGTCAGTAAATACAGCAGTGGTACCAGAACCGTCAGCGCGGTGAACAACCGTGATGGCGGAATCAGGCAAAGCGACACCAGGGTTCAAATCGGTAATGCGCTTGTCGTTCCACTTGGGAATAACACCCGAGAAAACATCGGCCAGCAGCTCACCGGTCAACTTAATTTGACCTGGCTTAATGCCATCTACGTTAACCACGGCCACAACACCGCCAATGATGGCTGGGAATTGAACCAAGCCATCTTTTTCCAAGTCTGCAGCGGACATGGGCGCGTCAGTGGCACCGAAATCAACTGTTTTGGCCTTGATCTGCTTGATACCGCCAGATGAGCCGATGGATTGGTAGTTCAAAGAGTGACCAGTTTTGGCTTTGTAGGCTTCAGCCCACTTAGCGTAAATTGGGAATGGGAAGGATGCGCCAGCGCCAGTCAAGTCGGCAGCCATAGAATTAGCGGCCATGGCTGTCAAGCCAATGGCAACTAGCAATGATTTGATCTTTAACATATTGAATCCTTGATTCAGGGTTGATATTTGAAGCTTGTAAGCGCTTTGAACATTTTTAATTTGGCATCATTCATTGCGTCACCTTGAGGACTCTATCGACCAATTATGACGATTTGATGTCAAATTCTAGACAAAAACTGAGCGCAAACTAGATTCATCAGCGCAGACAAAATCAGTTTCAGCGCTTTGAAATAAGCGAGAATTTACACAAAATGTCATCAAAATGACAAAAAAAAGACACAAAATCAAAAGGCTACATGGCTTATCAGCCAAAAATTGATTGAATTAGATGCAAAACGGACAACTTTTAGCAGCCATTGACCTTGGCTCGAACAGCTTTCGCCTGGAGATAGGTGTTCTTGAGCACGGGCATATTCGCCGCGTTGAATATTTGAAAGAGACCGTTCGCCAAGGAAACGGCTTGGATGCCGATCGCATGTTGTCACAAGAGGCCATGGAACGCGGCTGGGAATGCCTGGCACGTTTTTCTGAGCGCTTGTCTGGCTTTGGCTCAAAGCATGTCAGAGCCGTGGCAACCCAAACACTGAGGGAAGCCAAGAACCGAGACGTTTTTTTGGTTCAAGCTGAAAAGCTTCTGGGCTACCCGATTGAAGTCATTTCCGGTAGGGAGGAAGCTCGTCTCATTTATTCAGGCGTCGCCAATTTGCTGCCTCAATCAGAAGAAAAAAGATTGGTCGTTGACATTGGCGGCCGCTCGACAGAACTCATTTTGGGCAAAGGCTTTAAGCCTCAAACCATGGAGTCATACCGAGTTGGCAGCGTCAAGTGGTCCATGAAGTATTTTGCGGATGGCCAATTTACGCCCATGGCTTTTGAATGGGCAGAAGTGGCCGCAAAAGCCGTGCTTGACGAAGCCATCGGGCTGTACCCCAAAAATTGTTGGGACATTGCATACGGCTCTTCAGGCACCATAGGCGCTGTTGCCGATGTACTCCAAGCTTCAGGTTGGACGGAAGGCGTCATCACACGCGAAAGCCTCGACTGGTTAAAAGAGAAGCTCATCAAAGCAGGACGTGTCGAGTCGCTTCGGTTAGAGGGCGTCAAAGAAGATCGCAAGCCCGTCATTGGCGGCGGATTGGCTGTGTTGTGCGCCCTCTTCGATTTGATGCAAATCGATAGCATGCAGGCCGCTCAAGGCGCATTGCGACATGGCGTTTTGTATGACCTTCTGCAACGGGAAGAAAACACCGACTTGCGAAGCACCATGGTTGTCGCATTAGGAAATCGATTTGCAGTTGATGTGGCACAGGCTGAGCGCGTCCAAAAAACTGCAGCCAGCCTTTTCAAATCCATCTTGGACAAAGAGACCTGTGACCCAGACAAAGCATTGCGACTTGAAAAGAAACTGAGTTGGGCTGCCCACTTACTGGAAATTGGTACCCGTATTTCTCACAGTGATTTTCACAAACACGGCGCGTACATTTTGGACAATGCAGATTTACCGGGATTTTCTATGTCGGAGTTGCATCGTCTTAGCCAATTGATTTTGGGACATCGCGGTAAATTGAAAAAATTAGAACTTGAACTCAAAGACCCCGAGTTCATTCTTCAATTGTTGAGCCTGCGCTTGGCCGCCATTCTTTGCCATGCAAGACGTGATCCTGATCTGAAGGGTTTTACGCTCAAAGTGGCAGAGGACAACAAATCCGGTTTTGTCATTCAGTGTAAAAAATCCTGGCTTCAACAATGGCCGCAATCTGCGCATTTGTTGCGAGAAGAATGCATTGCTTGGCAAAAAACACCCTGGGAATTAGAGTTTATTGAAATCAATGGGAAAACGATTAATTGAACGCACTGTCCAGATAACACGCTTTAAAAACAGGCCGCCCTGCTAAATCCTAATTAAAGGAGTTCGGGTGTTTGTACGCTCACCACCACTGTTTGTGTTGCACCATCTCTCACCCGACTCCTGAGCCACCATACTGCGCCTTTTCTGACAGAGCACTCCCCTTGCGGCAGCCCCAACAGATAAGCAATGGCTTTCCCCAGCACGGGTTGATGTCCCACAATCAGCACAGACATCTTTGAGTCTGGCCATCCAGCGGTCACTAGCAAATCATCCAGACTGCCTTCCGGATGAAGCTCAGTCTTAAATT
>CALPYQ020000044.1 GCA_943327965.2 Singulisphaera sp. GP187 | reverse complement strand
GTCAAGGATTTGTCGGTGACCTATTCTTTGGGCGGCGGTTTCTTGGGCAGCAAGAAAACTTTCCAGGCGGTTAAAAAAGTTAGCTTCGAAATTCAAAAGGGTCAAACATTGGCCTTGGTGGGTGAATCTGGTTGCGGTAAAACCACCATTGGTAAAGCTCTTTTGCAATTGCTAACGCCGCAAACTCATATCAGCGGCCAAGCCTATTTGCAGGGGCAGAACTTGTTTGACCTGAGCGGAAGCGCTCTTCAAGAATCACGCCGTCAATTGCAAATTATTTTTCAAAATCCCTTTGGTTCTTTGAACCCGCGTATGCGTGTTTTAGAGATTTTGGAGGAGGGCATGAAGAGCCTCCATCCCGAATGGTCAGCGGAACAAAGGCGTTTCGACTTGAAGGTCTTGATGGACCAGGTGGGCCTTAGGGCCGATGCCTTAGACCGCTATCCGCATGAGTTTTCAGGCGGGCAGCGTCAGCGCATTGCCATAGCGCGGGCGCTGGCCGTTAAGCCCAGCCTCATTGTTTGTGACGAACCCACTTCAGCTTTGGATGTCTCGGTCCAGGCCCAAATTTTGAACCTGCTTAGAGAATTGCAGGACTCTTTGGGGGTCAGTTACCTTTTTGTGACGCACAACATTGGGGTGGTGGCCTATTTGGCAGACCGTGTTGCCGTGATGCATGCTGGCGAAATTGTTGAAATGGGAGATGCTTCTCAAATTTTGAACAATCCGCAAGACGCGTATACAAAATCATTGCTTTCTGCAGTTCCCAAACTGAACCAAGCGCTGGTCTAAACTGCCGCTTTTTTCCAACAAATTCGTTCCAAATCAAGTATTTATGGATTAGAATGCCAACTTCACGACCAAACGGGCGGGTTTTCACCGCCCGTTTTTTTTGGTCGATCGATTAATGAGCAGGGTTCATCCTAGGTATTTATTTCGTGGCATTGCAGCAGATTGTTGAAGAAACCGTGGCCGGTTTGGGCTATGAATTGGTAGAGATTGAACGCTCTGCTGGTGGTTTGTTGCGCATCACCATTGATAACCTGTGGGTGGAGGGTGTTGATCGATTTGAGATTCCGTTTGTCACAGTTGAAGATTGTGAAAAGGTCAATCGCCAGTTGATGTTTGCATTGGAAGTGGATGGTGTTGAATACCGCCGTCTCGAGGTGTCATCGCCTGGTATTGATCGTCCGTTAAAAAACGACAGAGACTTGGCCAGGTTTGAGGGTGAGCTCATTGACATTACTTTGAAGGCCCCCATGGGAGAGGCCGCAGCGGGTTTGGTCAATGCCTTGCGCAAAAAATTCAGAGGAACCTTGGAAAAGGCGGAAGCCGCCGAGGGCTGGCAAATTGTTTGGTCCGATGCGCCTGAGCCCAAGCCGGGTGCACGTGTCAGCAAGAAACGCCCACCTGTTCCCATGCAGGTACTGGGCTTTAACTTAGACGAATTAAGAGAGGCGCGGCTTGCGCCAGTGGTTGATTTCAAGGGCCGTAAGCCCAAAACAGACATAGGAGAGAAGTAACATGAATCGCGAATTGTTGATGCTGGTTGAAGCCATCTCACGTGAAAAGAACGTCGAACGTGACATCGTGTTTGGTGCCGTTGAATCTGCGCTGGCCCAAGCCACCAAAAAAATCTACGAAGGCGATGTGGACATTCGCGTGGCCATCGATCGCGACAGCGGTAACTACGAAACTTTCCGCCGCTGGCACGTGGTACCCGATGAAGCTGGTCTGCAGTTGCCCGACCAAGAAATTTTGTTGTTTGAAGCCCTAGAGCAAATTCCAGACATTGAAGTCGACGAATACATCGAGGAAGCTGTCGAGTCATTGCCCATTGGCCGCATTGGTGCCATGGCTGCCAAACAAGTCATCTTGCAAAAAATTCGGGATGCCGAGCGCGAAATGTTGCTCAACGAATTCATGGCGCGTGGCGAAAAAATCTTGGTGGGTACCGTCAAGCGCATGGACAAAGGCGACATCATTGTTGAGTCTGGCCGTGTTGAAGGTCGTCTGCGCCGTAGCGAGATGATTCCCAAAGAAAACTTGCGAAATGGCGACCGCGTTCGCGCCATGATCATGGAAGTCGATCTCACATTGCGTGGCGCGCCCATCATCTTGTCACGCTCTGCACCTGAATTCATGATTGAGTTGTTCCGTCAAGAAGTGCCCGAAATTGAGCAAGGCTTGTTGGAAATTAAATCTTGCGCCCGTGACCCTGGTTCACGCGCCAAAATTGCTGTGTTGTCTCACGACAAGCGTGTCGATCCTATCGGTACCTGTGTGGGTGTTCGTGGTACCCGTGTTAACGGCGTCACCAACGAATTGGCCGGCGAGCGCGTCGACATTGTCTTGTGGAGTGAAGACCCAGCCCAGTTTGTGATTGGTGCTTTGGCCCCTGCCAACGTTCAATCCATTGTGGTGGACGAAGAGAAGCATGCCATGGACGTGGTGGTCGACGAAGAAAACTTGGCCATTGCCATTGGCCGCGGTGGTCAAAACGTTCGCTTGGCTTCCGACCTCACAGGTTGGAAGATCAACATCATGGACGCTGCTGAGTCAGCCCAAAAACAAGCCGAAGAAACCACAGGGATTCGTGCCTTGTTCATGGACAAGCTCGATGTTGACCAAGAAATTGCCGACATTCTGATTGAAGAAGGTTTTACCAGCTTGGAAGAAGTGGCTTATGTGCCTATCCAAGAAATGTTGGAAATCGAAAGTTTCGACGAAGACACCGTGAACGAATTGCGCACGCGCGCCAAAGATGCTTTGCTCACCATGGAAATTGCCCGTGAAGAAAGCGTTGAAGACGTGTCGCAAGACTTGCGTGACTTGGAAGGTCTCACATCAGATCTGATTGCCAAGTTGGTTGAAGCGGGTGTTCATACTCGCGACGATTTGGCCGATTTGGCCACAGACGAACTCACCGACATCACCGGACAAACCGATGGTGAAGCCACCGCCCTGATCATGAAAGCCCGTGAACATTGGTTCACAGGTCAGGCCTAATATCAAGGAGGCACGAACCCCATATGTCCAGTAATACCGTCGCCGAGTTCGCTAGCGAACTCAAAAAATCACCCGACACTTTGCTCGAGCAATTGCGCTCAGCAGGTGTCGAAAAATCAGCGGCATCCGATGCGCTGACAGAATCTGACAAGCAAAAGCTTTTGAGCTATTTGCAAACCAGCCACGGCACTGCCCCAGGCGAGCGCAAAAAAATCACTTTGGTTAAAAAATCAACCAGTGAAATTAAGCAAGCCGATGCCACTGGCAAAGCACGCACCATTCAGGTGGAAGTGCGTAAAAAGCGTACCTTCATCAAACGCGATGACGAGTTAGAGGCTACGCCTACTGCTCCCGCCGAGCCTGCAGCCCCCCTGATAGACCACGCCGAATTGGCGCGTCGTGAAGAAGAAGCGCGCAGTCAGGCTGAGTTGCTTCGCCGTCAAGAAGAGGCCTTGGCAGAAAAGCGCCGAGAGCGTGAAGCCAAAGAATTGGCCAAGCGTGAGGAAGCCAAAGCTGCCGAAGTTGCTGAGGTGGCACCAGAGCCCGCAACAGCCAAGTCTGCCGAGGAACTTGCAGCCGATGCCCTCGCCCTCAGAAGCGCCAAAGCAGCTGCGGCTCAACAAGAAGCTGACAGCATCAACGCGGCTTCTAAACCTGTTGATCCTTCTATTGCACAGTCTGCAGAAGAACTCGCAGCCGATGCCTTCGCCCTCAGAAGCGCCAAAGCAGCTGCAGCTCAACAAGAAGCTGACAGCATCAACGCGGCTTCTAAACCTGTTGATCCTTCAATTGCACAGACTGCAGAAGCAGACCGTGTGAATGCAGAAAACGCCGTCAAAGCCGATAAAGCAAATAAGAAAAAAGCCGCTGAAGACTTGGCAGAAGCCGAAGCCAAAGCCATCGTCGAAGACGAAGCAGCGCGCGAGCTCGATTTAAATCAGCGCCGCAACAAAGCCTTGGCCGAAGCCGAGGCCATTCGCGCCATGATGAGCGGGCCCGCCAAAAAAGCGCCGCCCAAAGAGGTTCCCAAAGTCGATCCAAAGGCTGCCAAAGGAACTCTGCACAAGCCAGCGCAAGCGCCCGGTGCAGCCAGCAAGAAAGCACCTGCCGCTGTTGAACCGAAAGAGTCAGCACCAGGTGGCAACAAGGAAGTTAAATCTGCCAAGTTGTCTTCTAGTTGGGCAGGCGAACCTGCACCCAAGAAGAAAGCCATACCCACAAGGGGTGACACCAGTGGTGGTGTAGGCCGCAACAACTGGCGCGGGGGTCCTAAAAACCGCCGTGGCAACGACCGTGATCGCGAAGAGCATGTGCAAGCAGCGCCTACAGAAGCGCGCGTCATTGAAGTTCACGTACCAGAAACCATCACAGTGGCCGAGTTGGCGCACAAGATGGCCGTCAAGGCCTCCGAAGTCATTAAACAGCTCATGAAGCTGGGTCAGATGGTCACCATCAACCAGCCTTTGGACCAAGACACCGCCATGATTCTGGTGGAAGAATTGGGTCACAAGGCGGTCATTGCGGCACTGGACGATCCTGAAGCCTTTACCGATGATGAAGTGTCTCAAAGCGACGCGCCTTTGTTGCCTCGTGCCCCTGTGGTCACAGTCATGGGCCACGTTGACCACGGCAAAACATCGTTGCTCGACTACATTCGCCGTGCCAAAGTGGCCTCTGGCGAAGCAGGTGGCATTACCCAGCACATTGGCGCTTATCACGTAGAAACAGCACGTGGCATGGTGTCCTTCTTGGACACTCCAGGTCACGAGGCCTTCACGGCCATGCGTGCCCGTGGTGCCCAAGCCACCGACATTGTGATCTTGGTGGTCGCTGCCGATGACGGTGTCATGCCGCAAACCAAAGAGGCCATCAAGCACGCCAAGGCTGCAGGTGTTCCTATTGTTGTGGCCATCAACAAAATCGACAAGCCCGATGCCAACCTCGACCGCGTCAAAGGTGAATTGGTTGCCGAAGAAGTGGTTCCAGAAGAGTTCGGTGGTGATTCACCGTTCGTTGGTGTTTCTGCCAAAACCGGTGCCGGTATTGACGATTTGCTCGAACAAGTTTTGTTGCAAGCTGAAGTGCTTGAGTTGAAGGCACCTGTGGCCGCTGCCGCTAAAGGCTTGGTCATTGAAGCACGCCTCGACAAAGGCCGTGGTCCTGTGGCCACCGTGTTGGTTCAGTCAGGCACTTTGTCAGCTGGCGACGTGGTGTTGGCGGGTCAAACTTTTGGCCGTGTTCGCGCCATGTTGGACGAAAACGGCAAGCCCATCAAATCGGCAGGTCCTTCCATTCCTGTTGAAATTCAAGGTCTGACCGAAGTGCCGCAAGCCGGTGACGAGTTCATGGTGCTCAGCGACGAACGTCGTGCCCGTGAAATTGCAACTTACCGTGCAGGTAAATTCCGCAACACCAAACTGGCAAAGCAGCAAGCCGCCAAGCTGGAAAACATGTTCAGCGACATGAATGCGGGCGAAGTCAAAACATTGCCTATCATCGTCAAAGCCGACGTACAAGGTTCGCAAGAAGCCTTGGCCGCATCCTTGCTCAAATTGTCAACCGACGAGATCAAAGTTCAATTGGTCTATGCAGCGGTGGGCGGTATTAGCGAGTCTGACATCAACTTGGCCATCGCGTCCAAGGCGGTGGTCATTGGCTTTAATGTGCGTGCCGATGCCGGTGCCCGCAAACAAGCCGAAGGCAATGGCGTCAGCATTCATTACTACAACATCATTTATGACGCTGTTGACGAATTGAAAGCGGCCATGTCTGGCATGTTGGCCCCGGAGCAAAAAGAAGAAGTCATTGGCATGGCCGAAATTCGTACGGTGTTTGTGGCTTCCAAAATTGGTACGGTGGCAGGTTGTATGGTCACCAATGGCCAAGTTACACGCTCCTCCAAATTCCGTTTGTTGCGCGACAACGTGGTCATTTATACCGGCGACATCGACTCGCTTAAACGCCTCAAAGACGACGTTCGCGAAGTCAAAGAAGGTTTCGAGTGCGGTATCAAACTCAAAAACTACAACGACATTGCAGTGGGTGACCAACTGGAATTCTTTGAAGTTAAAGAGATTGCGCGTTCGCTCTAATCTGAGACATCACCCACAGCATCATGGCCCGCAAACCTACCAGCTCAGCACACCGCGGTTTCCGCGTTGCCGACCAGATCCAGCGCGATCTGTCGGAGCTGATTGCGCGCGAGCTCAAAGATCCGCGTGTGGGCATGGTGACTTTGAATGCGGTTGAGGTCACCCCAGACTACGCTCACGCCAAAGTTTTTTTCAGCCTCATTACGGGCAAGCCAGAAGAAGCAACGGCGGGTCTAAATGCAGCAGCTGGTTTCTTGCGCAATGGCTTGTTCAAGCGTCTGCAAATTCACACGGTTCCCACGCTTCACTTCATCTTTGACCGCACCACAGAGCGTGCATCAGACATGAATGCCTTGATTTCCAAGGCCGTGGCTTCACGTTCTAAAGACGAGGCATGACATGAACGCGCCACGCACCAGGGTGCAACGGCGCCCTGTGCATGGGGTGCTGTTGTTAGACAAACCATACGGTCAGTCCAGTAACGATGCTTTGCAAAAAGCAAAGTGGTTGTTGCGCGCAGAAAAAGCAGGGCACACTGGTACGCTCGATCCCTTGGCCACAGGTGTGTTGCCTTTGTGTTTTGGCGCCGCCACCAAATTCAGTCAGTTGCACTTAGATGCCGACAAGTCATACGAAGCCATTGTGGTTTTGGGTGTTCAAACCAGCACAGGCGATTTGGAAGGCGAAGTGGTTGCAGAAAAGCCTGTCAGTTTTACACCTGAACAACTGCGCCAAGTACAAGCTCAATTTACGGGCCCCATTGATCAAATTCCGCCCATGTACAGCGCCTTGAAAAAAGATGGCAAAGCTCTGTACGACTATGCCCGTGCTGGCATTGAAGTCGAACGAGAAGCACGTCACATCGTGATTCACGCCTTGGGTTTGGAAGAAATAGCGGCTGAAAACAATCAGCGGCGCTTGATAGTAACTGTCACTTGCAGCAAAGGTACTTACATCCGGACATTGGGTGAAGACATCGCTGTTGCGCTTGGAACATGCGGACACCTCAGTGCATTGCGCCGCATTCAAACAGGTCCCTTTGTGGCTGCCGAATGCATCAGCATTCAAGAATTAGAAGCTTTGCCAGAAGCAGAGCGAGAGATGAAATTGTTGTCCGTCGATGCCTTGCTCGACGGTCATACCCCTGTCACCTTGCCCCCTGATGATGCGGGCAGATTCTTAAGCGGCGTGCGCCGTCGTGGCGATTGGCCCGACAACTTGCATGTCGCTGTGTACGGCGATTCACCGCGCGCGCTCTTGGGCACTGCGCATGTGAAAGCTGGTGAACTGATTCCGGGGCGCTTGTTAAGCCCCCTAGAAATTCAATCAATTTTGGAGAAGGCCTTAGCATGAGTAAACAAATTCGAAACATCGCGATCATCGCCCACGTTGACCACGGTAAAACCACCATGGTTGACCAACTGCTGCGTCAGTCCGGCACATTTGCCGAACACGAAAAAGTGGTCGACACCGTCATGGACAACAACGCCATTGAACGTGAGCGTGGCATCACCATCTTGGCCAAAAACTGTGCCGTGAGCTGGGAAGGTACGCACATCAACATCGTTGACACCCCAGGCCACGCCGACTTCGGTGGTGAAGTGGAACGCGCATTGTCCATGGTGGACGGCGTGGTGTTGCTAATTGATGCGCAAGAAGGCCCTATGCCCCAAACGCGTTTTGTGACCAAAAAAGCTTTGGCTTTAGGTCTCAAGCCTATTGTGGTGGTGAACAAAGTTGACAAGCCAGGCGCCAACCCCGACAAGGTGGTCAATCAGGCCTTCGACTTGTTTGACAAATTGGGCGCTACGGACGAACAACTCGATTTTCCAGTGGTTTATGCCTCAGGCATTAACGGTTGGACTTCACTGACAGAGGGCGCACCCGGTGAGCAGTGGGGCCCTGACATGTCTGCACTTTTCAACACCGTGTTGAAGCACGTGCCGGCCCAAGCAGGTGACCCAGAAGCACCCTTGCAATTGCAAATTTCAGCGCTTGATTTCTCTACCTTTGTCGGTCGCATTGGTGTGGGCCGCATCAGTCAAGGCACCATCAAACCCATGATGGATGTCTTGGTCATGGAAGGACCCGATGGATCTTCCATTAAAGGCCGCGTCAACCAAGTTTTGACATTCCGTGGCTTGGACCGTGTTCAAGTGACCGAAGCCGGCCCTGGCGACATCGTTTTGATCAACGGTATTGCTGATTTGGGTATTGGGGTGACTGTCACAGACCCACTCAATCCAGCACCTCTGCCCATGCTCAAAATTGATGAGCCCACATTGACCATGAACTTCTGCGTCAACACCAGCCCCTTGGCCGGTCGCGAAGGCAAGTACGTCACCAGCCGTCAAATTTGGGACCGTCTGCAAAAAGAATTGCAACACAACGTGGCATTGCGCGTTAAAGAAACTGACGAAGAGGGTATCTT
>CALPYQ020000043.1 GCA_943327965.2 Singulisphaera sp. GP187 | reverse complement strand
CCAATGCAGGGTAAAGCAAGGTGCCAAACGCCAAGATACAAAGACCTTGGCCCTGACGACGAACTTCGGCTTTGCCAAATGGAAGCGTGTCAAGGTCAGATCCCGCATCGACACCGACACCCGCACCGCGGGGATAGCGAACCGCCACAGGATGGTTTTGGGCATAGGCTGTGCTGAGCAACAAGCGGCATTCGCGCTCATCGCTTGGGCAAGCCACAGACATGTTTGGAATACAACGCAAATAAGCAATGTCGTAGGCGCCGGCATGGGTGGCCCCATCGGCGCCCACCAAGCCAGCCCTGTCAAGGGCAAAGACAACGGGCAAGTTTTGCAAAGCCACGTCGTGAATCAATTGGTCGTAGCCGCGCTGCAAGAACGTGGAATAGATGGCCACCACAGGTTTGAGGCCTTCACACGCCAAACCAGCCGCAAAAGTAACGGCATGTTGCTCGGCAATTCCCACATCGTAATAACGATCTGGGAAGCGCTTGTGAAACTCCACCATGCCAGAGCCTTCGCGCATGGCGGGTGTGATGCCCACCAAACGTTTGTCGGCCGCTGCCATGTCGCAAAGCCACCGGCCAAAAATATGCATGAAAGAGGGTTTGGGCGGTGTGGCCGCAGGCACCAAGCCTACCTTGGGGTCAAACTTGCCTGGGCCGTGATAGTTGACGGGATCGTCTTCGGCCAGCTTGTAACCCTGCCCTTTTTTGGTAATCACGTGCAAAAACTGCGGACCCTTTAAGTGCTTGATGTTTTCAAGCGTGGGAATGAGTGAGTCCAAATCATGGCCATCGATGGGGCCGATGTAATTGAAGCCAAATTGTTCAAACATGGTGGCGGGCACCACCATGCCTTTGGCGTGTTGCTCAAAGCGCTTGGCCAACTCAAACAGTGGCGGCGCGCCTTTCAAAACATTTTTACCCATGTTCTTGGCGGTTGAGTAAAAACTGCCACTCATGAGTTGCGCCAAATAGCGATTCAATGCCCCCACCGGCGGGCTGATCGACATGTCGTTGTCGTTCAAGATCACCAACAGTTTGCAGTCTTCAATGCCCGCGTTGTTCATGGCTTCAAAGGCCATGCCCGCAGTCATGGCACCGTCGCCGATGACGGCAATGGCATGCCGTGATTCGCCCTTTTGACGGGCAGCAATGGCCATGCCCAAGGCCGCTGAAATGCTGGTGGAGGAATGGGCCGTGCCAAAGGTGTCGTATTCGCTTTCATCGCGCCTTGGGAAGCCCGACAAACCACCCAACTGTCTAAGCGTGGGCATGCGCTCGCGGCGACCCGTCAAAATTTTGTGCGGATAAGTTTGATGGCCCACATCCCAAACAATGCGGTCTTCAGGTGTGTTGAACACATAGTGAAGGGCCACGGTCAATTCAACGGTGCCCAAGTTGGAACTTAAGTGACCGCCTGTTTGGGAGACATTGTCTAGCACGCATTGACGAACATCGGCGGCCAAACGGGGAAGATCGCCTCGCTGTAGTTTTCTTAAATCAGCGGGAGAGTGAATCGATTCAAGCATGTTTAGTTTTTCCGTTGCACCACAAGGCTGGCCAATGCGCGCAAAGCCGCAGTGGCTGTGGTGTTCAATCCACTGGCGTCCAAAGCCGCCAGAGAATCTGCATAAAGTTTTTCGGCCAGTTGTTGCGCTTGGGCAAGTCCTAGCAATGACACATACGTGGGCTTATCGGCTGCGGCATCCTTGCCAGCCGTTTTACCCAGCGTAGCCGAGTCCGAGGTGACATCCAAAATATCGTCCACCACTTGGAAAGCCAACCCTAAAGCTTCGGCGTATTGGGTAAATGCATCAAACACCGCACTGGAAGGTTTGCCTGCGCACACTGCACCCATTTGAACGCTACAAAGCAACAAGGCGCCCGTTTTGAGCTTGTGCATTTGACGCAGCTGCGCTTCCGTCAATGGCACACCCACACTGGCCAAATCAATGGCTTGGCCGCCAGCCATGCCTTGATAGCCAGAGGCACGCGCCAGCAAACCCACTTGAACAGCTTGCACGGACAGCTCGGTGCTGCCGTCTTGCGGGGTTAAAAATTCGAAGGCCAGTGCCTGCAATGCATCGCCAGCCAGCAGCGCTTGCGCCTCGCCATACTTCACATGCACCGTGGGCTTGCCACGTCGCAACACATCGTTGTCCATGCAGGGCATGTCGTCATGCACCAAGGAATAAGCATGAATGAGTTCTACAGCGCACGCCGCCTTGAGCGCCGCCAATGAACTGGGCTGGTCGGACACGGTGGCTGCTTCCAAATCGACGCCCACCGCTTGCGCTGCAGCCAAAACCAACAAAGGCCGAAGGCGTTTGCCGCCATCCAGGACGGCATAGCGCATGGCCTCACCCAACTGAGCGGGCGCATGGGCATCAATGCCGTGCTTGAGGCCTTGCTCCACTTGGGCCAAACGCTCATCGGCCCATTCTTTGAAATTGAAGTCGTTTGAAAAGTGTTCTGTCATACGCCATCCCAAGGCTTTAAGGCGCCTTCGTCCAAAACACTGATTTGGTTTTCAATGGCGGCCAAACGATCGCGGCAGTAAGTCAAAAGGCTGGCACCTCTTTGGTAATGCGTGAGCAATTGGTCCAGCGGCAGTTGCCCCGATTCCAATTTGGCCAATAGCTGCTCCAACTCCTGAAGCGCCTCTTCGTAGCTCGAAGGCATTGACTGCTCGGCGGGTACGGGGGCTTGGGTGGAATTGGCTTTGGGCATGGCTAAAAATGATCTAAAGAAGGGCATTTTAGGTCGACTTCACCCAAAATTTGCTGACCTGAGGCTACAATGCCCCTTCATCGGCGGACTTAGGTCCGCTTTTTTCGCGAGTGAGCCTTTGGGCTCCCGCATTGTCCCTGCCCCTTCATAGGGGGAGTCTCTAGGTCAGGTCACCCATGTCTGATTTAAGTCTTCAACTGCAGCAGGCCGCAAGCCAACTACCAGTTTCAAGCTACTTTGATGAAGCGCTGTTTCAGCGCGAGCTGAAAACCATTTTTCAGCAAGGCCCCAAGTACGTTGGGCATCAACTCTCGGTCCCCGAAATGGGGGACTACCATGCCCTGCCCCAAGAAGCAGGTGGGCGCGCTTTGGTGCGCTCTAGCAAGGGGGTTGAGCTCATTTCCAACATTTGCAGACACCGCCAGGCAGTCATGCTGCAGGGAAGTGGCTCACTGAACACCCAACAAAAAGGCAGTGCCGGTGGCAACATCGTCTGTCCGCTGCACAGGTGGACCTATTCGCCCGAAGGCCAATTGTTGGGCGCCCCCCACTTTGCCCAAGACCCTTGTCTGAACCTCAAAAACTACCCACTCCAAGCATGGAACGGTTTGCTGTTTGAAGACAATGGCCGCAACATTGCAGCCGACCTGGCCGGCATGGGGCCCAGAGCGGCATTGGACTTCACAGGCTTCAAACTCGATCATGTTGAATTGCACGAATGCAATTACAACTGGAAAACCTTCATCGAGGTCTACCTTGAGGACTACCACGTCGAGCCCTTCCATCCAGGCTTGGGCAACTTTGTCACCTGCGACGATTTGAATTGGGAGTTCAAAAAAGAGTACTCCGTTCAGACCGTGGGCATTGCCAACAAATTGGGCAAAGCAGGCAGCCCGGTCTACAAACGGTGGCAAGAACAACTCATGCAATATCGCCAAGGTGCTGTGCCCGAGTTTGGTGCTATTTGGTTAACCTACTACCCCCACATCATGGTGGAGTGGTACCCCCATGTGCTAACGGTCTCAACCTTGCATCCCATCAGTCCAGAAAAAACCCTGAACATGGTGGAGTTCTTTTACCCCGAAGAAATTGTGGCCTTCGAAAGAGAATTTGTAGAGGCTCAAAAAGCCGCCTACATGGAAACCTGCATCGAAGACGACGAAATTGCAGAACGCATGGATGCAGGCCGCAAAGCGCTTCTGCAACGCGGCGACAACGAAGTCGGCCCCTACCAAAGTCCCATGGAAGATGGCATGCAACACTTTCACGAGTGGTACCGAAGCAAGATGGAAATCTGAGCTGAATGCAAGCACTCTGGATGGTTTTAGCATCGCTGTTTTTTTCTTCCATGAGTGTGTGTGTGAAGTTTGCAGCCACCCACTTCAACACCTTTGAACTGGTTAGCTATCGCGGTGCCATTGGCACCCTCATCATGGCCTTGTTGTGCCATCGAAAAGGGGTTTCGCTCAAAACCCCAGTGGCCAAAATGCACATCTACCGCTCTATTGTGGGCGTCATTTCATTGGCCGCTTGGTTCTATGCCATTGCCAAACTGCCACTTGCAACGGCCATGACACTGAACTACATGAGCGGGGTTTGGGTGGCTGCATTTTTGGTTGGCAGCACCATTTTTTTAGGCTCTTTTAAAAACGCCAAACGACAAATTCCTGTGGCACTGACTGTACTGGCTGGCTTTGCAGGTGTGGTCATGACATTGCGGCCCACGTTTGAGCAAAACCAAATGCTGGCGGGCTTGATTGGCGTGGCATCGGGCATGATTGCGGCCATGGCCTATTTGCAAGTTGCCGCCTTGGGCAAAGTGGGCGAACCCGTCGAGCGCACTGTGTTTTATTTTTCTTTGGGCGCAGCCGTAGCAGGTGGACTTTGTATGCTTTTCTTTGGGGTGAGTGAATGGCATTGGCCCTCTGCTTTGTGGCTATTGCCCATTGGCATACTTGCAGTGCTGGGGCAATGGTGCATGACCCAAGCCTATACCGATGGGGCCACCATCGTGGTGGCCAATTTGCAATATGCTGGCATTGTTTTTTCTGCTTTGTTTGGCCTGGTTTTATTTGGCGATCAAATACCATTGATTGGCTGGGCTGGCATGTGTTTGATTGTGCTCAGCGGATTTGCGGCTACCGCACTCAGAGACAAAAGTCTGGTTAAAGTTCCTACCGAAGATCATTGAATTTGCAAGGGAAAATTTCATGTACACCACACTCATTTCAGTGGCACAACTCAAAGCGTTGCAGGCATCCAATCAAGCCCTGATGGTGTTTGACTGCAGCTTCGATCTCATGAAGCCTGAAATGGCCGACGCGATGTTTGCCGACAAACGCATTGAAGGCGCGCAACAAGCGAACCTTGATCGGCACTTAAGTACCCACGATGCTTCTGCCCTCAATGGCGGCCGGCATCCCCTACCTCCGCGTGAAGCAGTGGCCTCATGGTTGCAAAGTTTGGGCTTCAACAACACCATGCAAGCTGTTGTGTACGACCGCCAAGGCGCCAACTATTGCGGGCGTCTGTGGTGGACGCTCAAATGGTTAGGCCACGATGCGGTGGCCATCTTGGATGGTGGTCTGCAAGCTTGGGAAGCCTCAGGCGGTGCCATAGAGTCTGGCAACAAACCTCATGCATCAACTTCCAGCCCGAGCACTTCAAGCTTTGTACTCAAACCCGCCCTCCGAGAATGGGTCAATACAGCGCAGTTGGCGCCTCAAGTGGGTCATGTTTCGCTGTCACTGATTGATGCACGCAGTGCCGTCCGTTATCGCGGTGAGGTAGAGCCTATCGACCCTGTGGCTGGCCACATTCCGGGTGCACTCAACAGACCGTTTACTGAAAACATCGATGCCAACGGATTTTTCAAATCGCCGCAGTTGTTGCGCGAAGAATTTGAAACTTTATTGGCGGGACGCGATCCTCAAACCGTGGTCCATCACTGCGGAAGTGGCGTCAGCGCTGTGCCCAATTTGGTCGCCATGGAGTTGGCGGGCCTGGGCATCACCAAACTCTATCCAGGCAGTTGGAGCGAGTGGTGCAACACGCCAGGCATGGCCGTTGCCAAGGGTTAATTGACTGACATCAAGCTGGGGTCAACCTGGGGTCAAGCTGACGTCAATGCAGGCCACCGTGCGCCAAGTAGCTCACGACACTGACCAACGCGATGCCGGACACCAACCACACAATTTGGGCGGCAGTCTCGCGAGAACTCAGGCGCTTTTGAAGTTGTGGAATGAGGTCGGCCAGGGCCACATAAATAAAACTGCTGCTGGCAATGGCCAGCATGTAAGGCAAGATGCCACTCAAACTTTCTAGCAGCAGATAGCCCGCAATACCGCCCAAGGCCGTGACAGCACCGGCCAATGAAACTTTCAAAATAGCGACCTGCCTGTTGCCAGAGCTTTCTCGCAGGACCACCAAATCGCCCATGTGGTGCGGTACTTCATGCGCCAAGACAGCCAAGGCCGCAACAATGCCCAGCTGCATTTCCACCATGAACGCAGAAGCAATGAGGACGCCATCGCCAAAACAGTGAACGCTGTCGCCCGCCAAAATGGCCCAGCCCCCTGAAGATTTTTCTTGGCCTACCGAGGTGTGATCGTGAGCATGGCTTTGAGCAGTTTTGTGCGCATGATGATGCGCATGATCGTGTCCATGCTGATGTCCATCATGGGCATGGTGTTCACCATGATGGTGCTCATGACCATGGTGCCAAAGCTCGGCCTTGTCGAGCAAAAAGAAGAACAACAATCCAACCAACAAGGTGACAAAAAGATTGTGCGGCTCGATGCCACCTTCAAAGGCCTCTGGCAACAAATGCAAAAACGCAGTTGCCAGCAAAGCGCCAGCCGCCAAGCTGAGCATGTGTTGTGTGTATCGACTGACAATGCCAAAGCTGAGCCAAGCAGCCAGCCAAACACTGCCAATGCCTGAGGCCAGTGTGCCCAAAATGATTGCGAGAAGAGTCATGCCAAATCCAATGCGGCCCATTGATTCAATGGGCTGATGCCGAATTATGCCTGTCCTGAACGACTGACCCGATGTGGCCAGCCAAACTAGTTCATTAGGGGCCGCGCGCAAAGCACCAGCCCACTCAGGCACAAGAAACAATAAATCACCGGTTTAAAGATTTCACTTTTCAATTTCAGCGCCAAACGATGGCCAAGCCAAACGCCAAACAGCGCAATAGGCAGAAGATAGAGCAAAGCACGCCACAAAGAGGGGTCGCTCAAACCACCCGAAATGAGCATCATGAAAAGTGCAATGGACGAGATGCCCACCAAAGCCATTGGCATGGTTGCCCTGACCAAATAAGGGTCGGCCAGCCGAACACTGAACCAAGCCAACACAACGGGGCCTGCAGTTCCAAACATGGTCTCAACCCAGCCCATCATGAAGCCAAAAAAATGTCTGGCTTTGTTGGGGTTGGGCATGGCAATTGATTTGGCGCGAAGGCCCTGCACGCCAACCCACAGCACATAAAGGCCCAGAATGACCAACGGCCAATTGCCAGGACTGAGCGTCATAAAGGCCAAACCCATGAGAGAGCCCACCACAATGGAAGGCAACAAGGGCGGCAGTTCTTTCCAAACCACCTGCCTAAAATTTAGACCTGTGTGCAACATGGCGGCTGGTACATCCATGAGCAATACCAAAGGCACCACCCACTGGAGCGGCCAATTCCAAGCCAGCAGCGGCACAATGATGAGTGCCGAACCAAAGCCCGCGATGCCCAGAATAAAAAATCCTATGAAGACAACAATGCACTGAAATAGGCCTAGTTCCATTGGTTTGAAAGTCCAGCGTATTTAGAAATCAATGCGCCTGATCCCAATTGATGCCGACACCCACCTCGGCCAGCAAAGGCACCTTGAGTGCGGCAACTTCGGCCATCCATTTGGGTACCGCCACCTTGAGCCATTCCACTTCATCTTCGGGCACTTCAAACACCAATTCGTCGTGCACTTGCATGATGACTTTGGTTTTGCGTTGCTCACGATCGATGCCGGCTTGAACGGCAATCATGGACAGCTTGATCAAGTCGGCAGCGGTTCCTTGCATCGGCGCATTGATGGCTGCACGTTCCGCGCCAGCGCGCCTTGGGCCATTGGGTGAATTAATTTCTGGCAAATACAAGCGTCGGCCAAAAACGGTTTCGACATAGCCTTGTGATTTGGCTTGCTCACGCGTTTCGTCCATGTAGCGCTTCACACCAGCAAAGCGCTGAAAGTATCGCTCGATGTAATTTTTGGCAGCACCGTTGTCAATGCCCAATGCTTTGGCCAAGCCGAATGCACTCATGCCATAAATCAAACCAAAGTTGATGGTTTTGGCGTAACGCCGTTGTTCACTGGAAACTTGATCAGGTGTCAGGCCAAAGACTTCGGCGGCGGTGGCTTTGTGCACATCCAAACCTTGGTGGAAGGCGCGCAGTAAGGCTTCATCGCCACTGAGGTGCGCCATGATGCGAAGTTCAATTTGAGAATAATCGGCGCTGGCAATCAAACTGCCCGCGGGCGCTACAAACGCTTCGCGCACTTTGCGACCTTCTGCGGTGCGAATGGGAATATTTTGCAAGTTGGGATCGTTGCTTGAAAGACGCCCCGTCACGGCCACCGCTTGGGCGTAGTGCGTATGCACCCTGCCAGTTCTAGGCAAGGCCATTTGTGCCAGCTTGTCGGTGTAAGTGCCCTTGAGTTTGGACAAACTGCGGTGCTCCAAAATGCGCGCGGGCAAAGGATAGTCCTCAGCCAACTTCTCAAGCACTTCTTCATCGGTGCTGCGCGCACCGGTGGCTGTTTTCTTAATGACGGGCAAACCCAGCTTGTCAAAAAAGATTTCGCCCAACT
>CALPYQ020000042.1 GCA_943327965.2 Singulisphaera sp. GP187 | reverse complement strand
CT
Organism: Singulisphaera sp. GP187; assembly: GCA_943327965.2. Classification (GTDB taxonomy): domain Bacteria; phylum Pseudomonadota; class Gammaproteobacteria; order Burkholderiales; family Burkholderiaceae_C; genus Limnohabitans_A. Next base: position 8,622 of record CALPYQ020000042.1, on the reverse strand, counting down.
GTGTCACGAAAGGCGTACCAAAGCCGCTTCAATTCTGCAGCTGTTTCGGGTTTGGAGATGAACCCATCGGTTGCCAATGCGTAGCATCTCACTTCGCGGTCGTCGTTCATTCGAAAACGTGGGTACTCTTGCGCAAAAGTTCGCCATTCGCGTTGCCTGCCCAGTTGCAGCAGCCAATCGTTGCGTAGACGGTCTTCAGCATAGGTGCCGGCGTACTGCGATAAAAATTGCTGAATTTCGGCATCGCTGGCTTGGTCCAAGCGCACGCGAAGCTCCCAATAGGCGGCCCACGATTCAAGAACATGCCCTTTGGCTCTAGGCAAAAGCCGTGAGAGTTGGTTTTTGTCGTTCTTTTTGAAGGCCTGATTCATCTCCAAAATGACGTCATCCGCCTTGTTTTGGGCGTTTGTTTGACCCAAGGCGGGGTTCATGAAGGAGAAAATGAGGACGGAAGCCCCAAGCGATGTCAAAATCTGTGTGAATTGCATAGGTCGATTATGGACAAATCAGAAGCCAAAAAACAAATTCGCCAAGACTTGTTGAATGCGCGCCTCAATATGGTGGACCGCCAAGATCGGGTGGATGCCCTGCAGCGCGTGATGCGCATCTGGTTGTTTGGCCGTCCCGAGTTGGTCATTGGCGCATACTGGCCCATCAAAGGCGAGTTTGACCCCTTGCCTGCGCTGCACCGTTGGAAGGAAGACGGCGAGTTGACGGGCGAGTCGCAATTGCGCCGAATTGGCTTGCCCGTGGTGGACAAAGTCAACAAAACCCTCACCTTTCACGCCTGGTATCCCGGCTGTCCCATGGAAGAAGATGCCTATGGCATTCCCAAACCCAAAGACACCGAAGTCATTGTGCCCACCCTCTTGTTTGTGCCCTGTGTGGGCTACAGCGCAGGCGGCTATCGCTTGGGCTATGGCGGTGGTTTTTACGACCGCACCTTGGCCAGCCTGCAACCCAAACCCTTCACAGTGGGTTTGGGTTTTACGCAGGGCTATGTCGACGACTTCGAGCCCGAGCCGCACGATGTTCCGCTCGATGCCATCTTGAATGACAACGGCGTGGTTTGGCCAGTGGGCTAAAGTGTTTTGAAATAAAGAAGTTGTATGGCCCGACCCAAATCCGCTAGCCACGACATCAAACGCGATGCCATTTTGGACATTGCGGCACAGTGTTTTGCCGACCGCAGCTATCCGGCTGCCAGCATGAGTGAAATTGCCACGGCCTGCGGCACGTCTAAGGCCAGGCTTTACCACTACTACGACAGCAAAGAGGCCATTCTGTTCGACTTGATGGACCGCTACACGCAGCGTTTGTTGTCCTTAATTGCTTTGACCGATGCCACGGCCCAACGCCGCAACTTGGACGACCGCGCTGCTTTGCACGAACTCATTCGCGCTTTTTTGCAGGAGTACGAAAGCTCAGCCACGCGGCATGTGGCTTTGTTAAACGACACGCAGTTTTTAAGCGATGTGCCCGACCCAGCTTTAGGTGCGTCTGCCATTTCACCGCGCGAACTCATTTTGAATCGCCAGCGCGATGTGGTGGCAGCCGTCACACGCGCTTTGCGCCGCGCTTATCCAGACCGCCTGAATGCCACCAATCAAACCGCCATCACCATGATGCTGTTTGGCATGATCAACTGGACCTTTACATGGCTGCGACCCGGCGGCCCTATCTCGTATGTGGCCTTTGCCGAAGAAGTGATCAACCTCCTCGAAAAGGGCTTAAATTAATTGGGGTCAGATCAACATTAATTCTCAATCAGAGGGTGCAGAGGCTAAGGGGGGCTGAACGATTTCTGGTACTCCAGTATGAGGAAGCCCCCCTCAGCCTCTGCACCCTCTGATTGACAGAATTAATGTTGATCTGACCCCAATAAGCGCCAATTAAGGTAACCTGAAATTTTTCACGAAAGCCAAGCATGCTGATTCGAAACAATGACGATGGGATGATTCATCCTTTGAGCAGTGAGATCACAAGCAAAGAGGCTTATGCAACGCGGCGTGAATTGTTGCGTCGTTGGAGTGCGGGCGCGGCTGCGGCTGGCATGGCGGGTTGGGGGCAGCGGGAGGCCTTTGCGCAAGGTGGTGCGGCTGTGAAGTTGGCGGCATTGCCGGCCAATCAATCGACCCTTCAAGGGGCTATGACCCTCGAAAAACTGACGACGCAAAAAGACGCCACCACGTACAACAACTTTTACGAATTTGGCACCGACAAATCAGACCCCGCGCGACTGGCGCACACCTTGAAAACAACCCCATGGTCTATTGAAGTTGAAGGCTTGGTTAAAAAGCCAACGCGATTTAACTTGGAAGATGTGATGAAGTGGGGCGCCATGCAAGAGCGTATTTACAGAATGCGATGCGTCGAGGGTTGGTCGATGGTCATTCCTTGGATTGGTTATTCCATGTCCGATTTGATCAAGCGCGTCGAGCCCTTGCCCAGCGCCAAGTTTGTCGAATTTGTGACACAGGCCGACCCTCAAACCATGCCGGGTGTGCGTGGCGGTTTTATCGATTGGCCTTACGTGGAAGGCCTTCGCATGGACGAAGCCATGCACCCACTCACCTTGCTGACCTTTGGCATGTATGGCGAAATATTGCCCAAACAAAATGGCGCGCCTGTGCGCTTGGTGGTGCCATGGAAGTATGGTTTCAAAAGTGGCAAGAGCATTGTCAAAATTCGCTTTGTAGAAAAAATGCCCTTGGTCTCTTGGGCCAAAGCCGCGCCGCAGGAGTATGGGTTTTATTCCAACGTCAACCCCAGCGTTGACCACCCACGCTGGAGCCAAGCATCAGAGCGCCGCATTGGCGAGGGCGGCTTGCTGGACAAAAAACGCAAGACCCTCATGTTCAATGGCTATGAAGCGCAGGTGGCGTCTTTGTATGCCGGCATGGACTTGGTTAAAAACTTTTGAACCTGCGCGCAGTACTTCGTCATGCTTGGGCCAAGCCCCTGTTGTGGGGCTTCTTGTTGTTGCCGTTTGCGTTTTTGGTGTTGGGCATTTTTCAGCAAGACCTTGGCCCTAATCCTGCCGAATACTTAATTCGATCGACGGGCGAACTGGCGCTTCGCATGTTGTGCCTCACCTTGCTGATCACACCTTTGCGGGTGCAATTGAGCTTGCCAGAACTGGCGCAGTTTAGACGTGGCTTGGGTTTGCTGACCTTCTTTTATGCCTTCATGCATGCGCTGTGTTACAGCCTGCTAGACATGGAATGGGCATGGGATGACATTGTCAAAGACATTTGGAAACGGCCCTTTATTTTGGTGGGCGTGTTGAGTTTTGTGCTGCTGAGTTTGCTAGCCGGGACATCGTTCAACCGTGCTGTTAAAGCAATGGGTGCACACCGTTGGCGCCAATTGCACCAAGCGGTTTATGTCATTGCAGGCTTGGCCATCTTGCACTTTTTTTGGATGCGATCAGGCAAGAAAAATTATGACGATGTGATGGTCTATGCCGCCATCCTAGGCTTGTTGTTGGGCTGGCGCCTGTGGCGCAAGTGGCAAACTTGGCAAGCCGCCAAAATCAAGCCTTGACCAAGTGCTCGCCCGCAAAAGTTTGCGCCACAGTTTCGCGCTCGCGAATGACATGCATTTGAGTGCCATCAATTAACACTTCGGCCGCACGGCCACGCGTGTTGTAGTTGCTGGACATGCTCATGCAATAGGCCCCAGCAGACAGCACAGCCAAGGTATCGCCTGCTTGCACATTGAGCGTGCGATCGCGGCCAATCCAGTCACCACTTTCGCACACGGGCCCTACCACATCGACCAGTGTGCCTTGACCCTCCCGTGGCGTGACCGGCAAGATTTGGTGAAAGGCTTGGTACATGGCAGGACGGGGCAAATCGTTCATGGCGGCATCGATGATGCAGAAGTTTTTTTGCTCGCCAGGTTTCATGAAAACCACATCGGACAAACACACACCCGCATTGCCCACCAAGGACCGACCTGGCTCAATCATGAACTGTCGGTTGCCATAACCACGTGCGTCTAATTTGGCAAAAAGTTGTTGCCACAATTGGTCGGCAGCTGGCGGTGTGTCGCCGTTGTAATCAATGCCCAGGCCGCCGCCAAAATCGATGTGGTGAATGGGGATGCCAGCTGCCTCAATGTCTGCCACCAAATCCAGTACGCGGTCCATGGCGTCCAAATAGGGTGTGGCTTCTGTGATTTGTGAGCCGATGTGGCAATCGATGCCCACCACTGCCAAGCCTTTGAGTTGCGCGGCGCGTTGATAGGTTTGCAAAGCGCTTTCGTGGGCCACACCAAACTTGTTGCCCTTGAGCCCCGTCGAAATATAGGGGTGCGTTTTAGGGTCAACGTTGGGATTGACGCGCAAACTGACCGGGGCTTTTTTGCCCAAAGACAAAGCCACTTCGTTCAGGACTTCCAGCTCGGCGTCGCTTTCAACATTGAAGCAACCAATGCCCAACTCAAGGGCTTGCTTCATCTCAGCGCGAGTTTTGCCAACGCCCGAAAAAATAATTTTGGAAGGCTCGCCACCAGCGGCCAAAACGCGCGCCAATTCGCCGGCAGACACAATGTCAAAGCCACATCCGGCTTTGGCAAAGACTTGCAACACCGCCAAATTGGAGTTGGCTTTCATGGCATAGCAAATTTGAACCTTGCGGCCTTCAAAGCCACGCTGGTAAGCGGCCAATGCCGACAACATGGAAGCTTTGGAGTAAGCAAACACCGGTGTTCCCATTTGTGCTGCCACGTCGGCGAGTTTGACGCCCTCCATGCACAAGGTGTTGCCTTGGTAGGCAATGTGGGGTTGTCCTGGAATGTTGGGGGCTGTCATGGTGTTTTGGCCGGAGGTGATGGGGGTGAAGGGTGTGTAGGCGAGCTTGGCGTGCTCTGAGGGCTTGCGGGGCGCTGAGCAGGTGCCAAAGGCTTGGGTGTGAGGGTTTCGAGCAAAGTGGCGCGGTCGGCAGCCATGGGGTCTTGCGGATGCACCAAGGGCCCTTTTTGACCGCAAGCCGACAAAGCCACCGCACAAATCCCAAGGACTTGCACAATGACTAGAATTCTAGAAACTTTGAACATGTGGCAATTGTAATGACCGACCTCGAATTTCTGGACACCGCCGAACGCCTTTTGTCACGCATCGAGGCCGCTTGCGATCGCATCAACGATGAAACCGATGCCGACATCGACAACCAACGTGTGGGCGGCATGATCACCATCTCCTTCAGCAACCGCTCGCAAATCATTGTGAATTTGCAAAAACCTTTGCACGAAGTTTGGATGGCTGCCAAATCGGGCGGCTATCACTACAAGTTCAAGGATGGCCTGTGGCAAGACACCAAAGGCGAAGGGGAATTCTTTGAAAACCTGTCCCGCTTTGCCACCGCCCAATCGGGCACCGCATTGCAGTTTTAAGCGGACCCATGGTGGCATGCCGCCATGCGCAGCGGCATCCATTTAGTTTCGGAATAAATCCAAAATCTTTTTACGTTCGTCGGCTTCAGGCAAGGTGCCGCCTTTGTCGGCGCCCACCCCCAATGTGGTCACACCGCCGCCCTTGGCGTACTCTTCGAAGTACCAATCGCCATTGACGTAAAGCACCCCTTCAGGCGCAATGGCATCAGAAATGGGCACATTCTTGAGGGCGGTTTCCATAAAGCTAATCCAAACGGGCAAGCTCAAACCGCCGCCAGTTTCGCGATCGCCCAGCTTGCGGGGGGTGTCGTAGCCAATCCAAACCACTGCCGCCAAGTTGCGGTGATAGCCAGCAAACCAAGCGTCCATCGAGTCGTTGGTGGTACCGGTTTTGCCATAAATGTCGTCGCGCTTTAAGGCCACACGTGCTTTGGCCGCGGTGCCAGATCGGGTGACCTCTTGCAGCAGACTGGTCATGACAAAGGCATTGCGGGGTGTGATGGCCCGGTTGGCTTCGTCCATGGGGGCCGGCGGTGAATCGACCAAAATTTTGCCCTTGTGGTCTGTGACGCGCGTAATGAGGTGGGGCTGAACGCGCACACCGCCATTGGCAAAAACCGAATAACCCGTGACCATTTGCATGGGGGTGACCGAGCCAGCACCCAAGGCCATGGTGAGGTAGGCGGGGTGTTTTTCTTCGTCAAAACCAAATTTGGTGACCCACTCTTGCGCATTGCGTGTGCCCACAGATTGCAAGATGCGAATGGAAATCATGTTTTTCGATTTGGCCAAGCCCTTGCGCATGCTCATGGGGCCTTCGAAGGTGCCATCATAATTTTTAGGCTCCCAGGGTTGCCCCCCCGTAACGCCTGCGTCAAAGAACAATGGCGAGTCGTTGATGATGGAAGAGGGTGTGAAACCTTTTTCTAGGGCAGCCGAATAAATGAAGGGCTTGAAACTAGAACCAGGTTGACGCCAAGCTTGAATGACGTGATTGAATTTATTCTTGGCAAAGTCAAAACCGCCCACCAAGGCTTTGACCGAGCCGTCTTGAGGATTGATGGCCACAAAGGCACCCTCTACCTCGGGCAGTTGGGTAATTTCCCAGGTGCCCTTGGGCGTTAACACCACACGAATAACAGCGCCGCGCTTAATTTTGATGTTGGGGCCCGCCTTGTCGGCCAAGCCAGACTGCGCAGGTTTTAAGCCATCGCCAGTAATTTCAATTTGCTCGGCATTTTGCCGAACCGCCACAATTTTCTTGGGGTTGGCTTCTAGCACCACGGCAGACATCACATCGCCATTGTCAGGATGGTCGTCCAGCACTTCATCGATGGCGTCTTCCATCTCTTTGGGGTTGGTGGGCAAAGTGATGAATTTTTCGGGGCCGCGGTACACCTGACGACGCTCGTAGTCCATGATGCCTTGGCGCAAAGCTTGGTAAGCCGCATTTTGTTCAGACGACTGCAAGGTGGTGTACACATTCAAGCCGCGGGTGTATGTCTCTTGCCCGTATTGCGCAAACATGAGTTGTCGCACGGTCTCTGCAACGAACTCGGCATGGATGCGATTTTTGTCTTGGCTGTGGCGAATTTTGAGCGGCTCGGCTTTGGCTTCTAGCGCTTGCTTGGCCGTGATAAAGCCGTTTTCTTCCATGCGCTCAATGATGTACAGCTGGCGTGAGCGTGCGCGCTTGGGATTGCTGATGGGGTTGTAGGCAGAAGGTGCTTTGGGCAAGCCCGCCAACATGGCCGCTTCGGCAATGGTGATGTCTTGGAGGGGTTTGCCAAAGTAAGTTTCAGCGGCCGATGCAAAGCCATAAGCACGGTTGCCCAAGAAAATTTGATTCATGTAAATTTCAAGAATCTGATCTTTGGTCAGCAAATGCTCCAACTTAAAGGTCAACAAAATTTCATAAATTTTGCGGGTGTAAGTTTTTTCGGTGGACAAATAAACATTGCGCGCCACCTGCATGGTGATGGTGGAGGCGCCTTGGCTCTTTCTTTTGCTTAAGTTGGCAATGCCTGCCCGAATGAGGCCTAAATAATCCAGGCCGCCGTGTTGGTAAAAGCGCGCGTCTTCAATCGACAAGACGGCGTCTTTCATCACTTGCGGAATTTCTTTGATGGGCGTGAGGTTTCGGCGTTCTTCACCAAATTCGCCAATGACAGCGCCATCGGCGGTGTAAACACGCAGCGGCAACTTGGGGCGATACTCGGCCAAATCGGAGGTGTCGGGCAGTTGGGGATAAGCCATGACCATGGCCACACCCACCACCATCAAGATGGACAACAAACCTGCGCCCACCAAGCCCAAAGCCCACAGGCAAACACGCAAGGCCCAGTGGAGGCGAGGTGCTTCTGTAAGCTCAAGTTGGTCGGACGAAGACGATGATGATTTTTTTGACATGGATGTGGCGGAAGATACCGCTGACCGCATTATAAAAACTGCTGGGCAGAAGGCGGAATTTGCATGTTGCGCATTGCAACTGAATTGGCAGAGATTGTAGTCTTTTAGCGGCTTGAAGGGCAGTTCAATCAAGGCTGTTGTTGTTGCCCTTGAAAGTCCTTCTATGACCTTTGCCGCCAAATTGAAGTTGTTAGCGCTGCCGCCTCATGCTTTGCATGTAGGTGTTTGGCAAATGACCAGCCATTCGGAGCCATCACCTGCAGCGTTTCACGATTCGCTTGACGCACATCAAAGCAGTTGGGTGGTGACCACGGCCAGGCACGCCCAAGTCACCGTGCAAAGAGGCTTGTCCTTGCAATATTTGCTGCAGACAAGTTTGGCGGCCAGTCATGCCGAAAGGGCGGCGTGGCCGGTCTCATTCAAATGGGCGCAAAGTGCCAAGCAACAATTGGCCATCAGTTTGACCTTGTTTCTGCCCGACCACTGCTTTCATACATTTCAAATGCCTTGTCTGCCGCAATGGGGCCCCCAAGACATTGAGGCCGAAAGTCGTATTGAAGCAGCACGCTTGCTACGTCTTCCCATGGAAAGCCTGTCCTTGGATTTTGAAGTTCATGCCGCGCCAGATGGCAGCATGCTGGCCCATGTCATGGCGTGCAATTCCCATGTGGTTCAAGCGGCAGTGGCCATGTTTGAAAAGTTGGGCTTTCAATTGAACAGCCTCACCGGGCATTCTGATTTGCATGCGTATGCCAAAGCTTGGCGAGTAGCGCCAGACTTTTTAAGGTCCATGGTGCATGGCGCGGCGGTTGCATG
>CALPYQ020000041.1 GCA_943327965.2 Singulisphaera sp. GP187 | reverse complement strand
TATCCTGGAAACCTCTACGTTGTAGCCGCCCCCAGTGGTGCGGGCAAGTCCAGCCTGGTCAAGGCCCTGATGGAGCTTGACACCCGTGTGTTGCCATCGGTGTCGCATACCACCCGCGCGCCCCGCGGCCAAGAAAAGCATGGCCGCGAGTACTTCTTTGTGTCTCAGCAAGAATTTGACGCCATGGTGGGCGCCGATGCCTTTGTCGAATGGGCCAATGTGCACAGCCACCGCTACGGTACGTCTAAAAAAATGCTGGAAGAGCGCATGACACAAGGCTCAGACGTCATTTTGGAAATTGATTACCAGGGCGCCATCCAAATTCAAAAGATGTATGCCAATGCCATTCTCATCTTCATTTTGCCCCCCAGCTGGGAAGAATTGCGCAGCCGCTTAGAGCGCAGAGGCGAGGACAGCACTGAAACCATCGAATTGCGCCTGCAAAATGCCGCCATTGAGCTGGCTCAGGTCAAAGAATTTGACTTCGTTATAATCAACGAAGTTTTCGATCGCGCCTTGTTTGATCTCAAGGCCATCGTGCACGCTCAGCGCCTCAAGTACATTGCACAGCGCCGAGACCGTGCCGAAACTTTCGAATCCCTCCACATCACCTGATTTACTTACCGGAGACCGTCATGGCCCGCATCACTGTTGAAGATTGCTTGGAACAGATCCCTAACCGTTTCCAATTGGTATTGGCTGCCACCTACCGTGCCCGCATGCTAAGCCAAGGTCACACCCCTCGCGTCGAAAGCAAAAACAAGCCTGGCGTTACAGCCCTGCGCGAAATTGCAGCCGGCAAAGTTGGTTTGGAAATGCTCAAAAAAGTAAACTAAGGTTTACATCTATTGGATCTAATTTGATCCAACACAAAAGCCCCAAAGCTTAGTTGCTTGGGGCTTTTTCACGTCTGTCAGACAAGCGTTACATTTGAGGTATGCGCGCAGCTTTTTCATCTATTTTTCACAAATCCGGTAGTACTTCAATACCCGGAATGCGCAACAACGCCCACAACATCCAAGTCGGCACTCCCACCGCCAGTGCCGCCAATGCAGCCGCTGCCAGCTTTGCAGCTTTGGTCGCTCAGTTAGGCTATCTGTCTAAATCAGACATTGAGCTGGTTCGCAAGGCCTACAAATTTGCGGACGAAGCACACTTGGGTCAGCTGCGCAAAAATGGCGAACCTTACATCACCCATCCTATTGCGGTTGCCACACAGTGCACCGAATGGAAATTGGATGCGCCTGCCCTCATGGCGGCCTTGATGCACGACGTCATGGAAGACTGCGGCGTGACCAAATCAGACTTGATTGAAAAGTTTGGGTCTTCGGTTGCAGAGTTGGTCGACGGATTAACCAAACTCGACAAGCTTGAATTCAATACGCGTGAAGAAAATCAAGCCGAGTCATTTAGAAAAATGCTGTTGGCCATGGCCCGCGATGTGCGCGTCATTCTCATCAAGCTGGCAGACCGCACCCACAACATGCGCACCATGTCGGACATGCCGCGCGAAAAATGGGGCCGCATTTCTTCTGAGACTTTAGAGATCTATGCACCCATTGCGCACCGATTGGGTTTGAATCAAACCTACCGTGAACTGCAAGATTTGTCATTTCGCTATTCAATGCCTTGGCGCTACAACGTCTTGTCTAAAGCGGTTGCAAAGGCGCGCAACCGACGCCGAGATCTGATTCAAAAAGTACAAGGTGAATTGGAGTCTACATTTTCTAAAGCGGGCATCAAGGTTCAAATTTCTGGTCGCGAAAAAACACTCTATTCCATTTACAAAAAGATGGATGGCAAGCATTTGAGCTTTGCACAAGTGACTGACATTTATGGCTTCAGGCTCATCGTGCCATCGGTCATCGATTGCTACACCGCGCTAGGTATCTTGCACCAAATGTACAAGCCTGTGCCTGGCCGTTTCAAAGATCACATTGCCATTGGCAAAGTCAATGGCTATCAGTCACTGCACACCACTTTGGTGGGCCCATCTGGCGTCAACGTAGAGTTTCAGATGCGCACGGAAGCCATGAATGTGGTGGCCGAGTCGGGTGTTGCAGCGCATTGGCTCTACAAGGACAAAAGCAGCAACGGCATGGAAGCCGAACGCTTGGGCACGCAATGGCTCCAGTCATTGCTGGACATCCAAAAAGAAACACGCGATGCCTCTGAGTTTTGGGACCACGTCAAGGTTGATTTGTTCCCAGATGCCGTTTATGTTTTCACGCCCAAGAGCCAAATCATGTCTTTGCCGCGTGGCGCCACGGTGGTCGATTTTGCGTACATGATTCACAGCAATTTGGGGGATCACTTGTTGGCTGCCAAGATCAACAATCAACAAGTGCCTTTGCGAACCGAATTGAAAAATGGCGACATCGTCGAGGTCATGACCGACCCCACCTCAACGCCCAATCCTTCTTGGTTGGGCTTTGTTCGAACCGGTCGTGCCCGCTCCAGAATTCGGCATCACCTCAAAACCATGGCACACAGCGAGTCGATGGACTTGGGCTTGAAACTACTGACGCAAGCATTGCGTGCAGAGGGCATTGAAAAATTGCCAGAGGACCCCACGCGCTACCATGCCTTGTGGGAAAAATTGTTGCGCTTCACAGGCAACAAAAATCGCAGTGACTTGTTGGTCGACGTGGGCTTGGGCAAACGCATTGCCAGCATTGTGGCCAAACGAATTGCGGCCCTCTTGGCCGAAATGGGTGAAAAACCCGACCCACTGCTCATGACGCGAGAACGCTTCATGGCCAACGACAGTTTGTCTCAAGGCGCTATCCTTTTGGACGGTACAGAAAACGCTTCTGTGGTCTATTCCACATGCTGCCGCCCCTTGCCTGGTGATCAAATTCTGGGCTATTTGGGCCGAGGCGAAGGCTTGGCTGTTCACACGGCCGATTGCAGTGTTGGCCTCAAGCTTCAACAAAAGGACAGCGAGCGGTTCATTGGTGTTGAATGGTCGGATGAACCACTTCGCAATTTTGAAACCAGTATTCGCGTAACAGTGGTCAACACCAAGGGCGTGTTGGCTCGCGTGGCCGGCACCTTGGCCAATTCAGAGGTCGATATTGTTCATGTTGAGATGGGACAAGCCAGCGCGCAAGATGCTGCCGAAAACACGTTCATCATCTCGGTACGCGATTTGAATCACCTCGAAACAGTACTCAAGAATTTGAAGCGCACACCCGCAGTTTTGAATGCTGAGCGAATCACTCACCGTGTGCGTGGACAAGCCACTGCCGAAGAATAAATCTCCGGTCCATCACAGCTAGCCTTCTGTCGATGGCTTGGGATATGTCACTGACAACACTTCAATTTCGCGCCATCCTTGGGGCGTGACCAGTTTCAACACGTCGCCAGTGCTTGATTTGAGCAAGGTTCGGGCAATGGGAGACACCCAGCTAACCTCCCCTTTCAGGCTATCAGCTTCATCAATGCCGCGAATGGTGATGGTGCGCTCATCGCCGTTCTCCTCGACATAGGTCACGGTTGCGCCAAAGAATATTTGGTCTTTGCCATGATGGGCGCTGGGGTCGGTTACCTCCGCAATTTCGAGGCGCTTGGTTAGGAATCGGATGCGGCGGTCAATTTCTCTGAGGCGTTTTTTGCCGTACAAGTAGTCGCCATTTTCCGAGCGGTCGCCGTTGCTGGCGGCCCAATGCACAATTTCAACCACTTTAGGGCGCTCGTCGTCCATCAGAGTGAAAAGCTCGGCACGCAAATCGGCATAGCCTTTGGGGGTGATGTAGTTGCGCGCCCCTGCCGGCAAAGGGGGCAGGCTGGGGTCTTCGCCATCGTCCTGGGCGTCGGCGTCTGCCTCGCGGGTAAATGCTTTGCTCATGGCACAAGTATGAAGAATTGGAATGAAATAGGCCAGCACAAAGAAAAACAGCCTAGGGGCGTAAGCCTCTAAGCTGTGTTCTAGTCTCGAAAAATCGAAATCTGGTGCGGCTGGCAGGAATCGAACCCACGACCCCTTGGTTCGTAGCCAAGTACTCTATCCAGCTGAGCTACAGCCGCGAAGCTGTGGAGTATAGCATGACTTTTTTATTGAAATGCGTTTTTAGAACTTTGCGGTCCTAGCTTGAACCAAAGGCCCGAAAGCGCAATGGCCAGCAAGATCAAAATAAGTGCTATTCCCGCAAGGATGGACGTGATTTCAGTGTCTCTTTTTTCCAGCGTAAATTGGGTTGAGAGGTGTTGGTAGACTTTTTTCAAATCTTCTGCAGAGCCTGCTTTGAAGTAATCGGCCTCCGTCGTTTTGGCCACAGCCTTCAGCGATTCTTCGTCCACTTGCGTGTAGAACGAATAGCCCTCGTAGCCTGGAATAAACCCATTGGGCGTTCCAAACCCAACCGTGTAAACACGCACGCCCAAGTCGGCTGCTTTTTTGGCAGCCATCAAAGGATCGGGGCCAGTGGTTCTTCGCCCATCCGACAGCAACACAATGGCACCCCCTTTGTAAGAGCCTGGGGGCTCTGGGGGGCGCTCTTTAACGGTTGGCTTGGCATCCAAACTCTTGGCCCCACCACTGCCACCATTGTTGGCGGAAGGGTCGGAATAACCGTAAGGGTTGGGGCTGTACAGTGTGGCTTCCAAATCAATTTTGGCTTCAGGCCTCAGGGTGGCCAACGCCAACAACAAACCACTGCCTGTGGCCGTCCCCCTTTGCAACTGAAAACGATCGATGGCCGCGACCAATTCTTCTCGTTGGTTGGTGACGTGCTGGACCACTTGCGCGTTGCCCGCAAAAGACACAATGCCCACCCTGACATTGGGTGGCAACTCTTGTAAGAATTCTTTGGCCGCTTTTTGCGCGGCTTTGATACGGCTTGGGTCGACATCCTCTGCCAACATGCTTCGCGACACATCCATGGCCATGATCAGAGTCATGTAGTCGGCAGGCAAAGTAACGCGGGCCATGGGGCGGGCACTGGCCAACAACAAAAGTGCTAGCGCAATGGCCAGCAAGGCAGGGGGAACATGACGCCGCCAAGGCGATGGCGTGTCCATGTTTTGCAATATCCAAGAGACCGCAGAAAAAGCAACAACGTCTTTGCGTTTGCGCTTTTGAAGCCACACATACCCCCCCACCATGAGGGGCACAAGCAACAGCGACCAGAGCATGAAGGGTTGTAGAAATTGCATTGTCAACAGGGTTATAGACAGTTCCGCCAATTTAACACCGAAGCTTATGTTATGGTTAATTGATGAAACGAGAAGCGGTTTTTAGCAAAAGCCCGCGACCTGCAGGTTCAGATTCGCACGCGCCTACTTTATCGAAAGCGGATCCCTCTCCAACTTCATCAAGGCCAACTGGTGCCAATTCGGAACCTGCTCCAAGCTTGGAATCACCACGACAACCCCATTTGAAATCATGGCTTCGTTGGGATTTTTTGGCTGTTTTTTTGTTGGGTGTTGCCCTCAGTCTAGTGGCCGTCGGTATTTTTTCGCCCGCGTTTCAAATGCGCCAAGCACTGACGCAAAAAGACATTGATGCAGCGGTGCTGCACACTTTGCAAACCAAAGATTTGCCTTCGCAAAGTGCCAAGGCGGCAGCCGCCATCCAAGGCTCAGTGGTTCATGTTCAAGCTTATGTGGACGACCCCAAAAAGAAAGATGCCGAGATTGAAAGCGGCGTAGGCTCAGGTGTTGTCATCAAAGACGACGGCACCATCCTGACCAATTTTCACGTCATCGCAGGTGCCAAAAAATTGCGCGTGACTTTTTTCGATGGCACAGAGGCCGATGCCATTGTGATTGGCGTTCAACCTGAAAAAGATTTGGCAGTGCTCAAGCCTCAAAAAATACCAGACGATTTAGAACCAGCCATATTGGGCTCTAGCCAACAATTGCTGCCTGGCGATGCAGTGGTTGCGGTCGGTTTTCCATTTGGCATTGGCCCTTCAGTGTCCTCGGGCGTGGTGTCTGGTTTAAACAGGCACTTTAAATCGCCAGATGGCAAACAATCATTGAGTGGCTTGATTCAATTTGATGCCGCGGCCAATCCTGGCAATTCAGGCGGCCCTTTGATCAACATGTCGGGCGAGGTGGTGGGCATTGTGACCGCCATTCTCAATCCAACTTCAGCCCGAACATTCATTGGCATTGGTTTTGCCACCACTATTGAAAGTGCTGGCACCGCTGTGGGCTTACCCCCTTTCTAGATTCTCAAGGAGACAACATGAGCGTTTCAAATGAAGCTTGGCGAGGAACAGGGAGCGCCCCCAGTAGCACCAAGCCCGAAGAGGCTGCAGCCCTCATGCAAAGGCTAATGTATGAAGTCAAACGGGTGGTGGTGGGGCAAGATGCTTTTTTAGAACGTGTGCTCATTGCACTTCTGGCTCAGGGCCATTTGCTCATTGAAGGCGTGCCAGGGCTGGCCAAAACACTAACCGTCAACACCTTGGCCAAAACACTCAACGGCAGTTTCAGCCGCATTCAATTTACGCCCGACTTGCTGCCCGCCGACCTGGTCGGCACCCGCATCTTTAACCAGCAAACCAGCGAATTCAGTACTGTGCTGGGGCCTGTCTTTGCCAACTTGCTGTTAGCAGATGAAATAAACCGTGCACCTGCCAAAGTACAAAGTGCCTTGTTAGAAGTGATGCAAGAAAGACAAGTCACCATCGCAGGCCAAACGCATCGTGTGCCCTCGCCTTTTTTGGTCATGGCCACCCAAAACCCCATTGAAACAGAAGGCACCTACCCTTTGCCAGAGGCGCAAGTCGACCGTTTCATGATGAAAGTGTTGATTGACTACCCCAATGAAGACGATGAGTTTGTGATTGTTCAAAGGGTGATTGCAGGCGGCGCCCAGGTCTCGGGCGTGGTCAGCCCTGAAGAGCTCAAAGCTTTGCAAGTGCAATGCCGTCATTGCTATGTCGACCCAAGCCTGATTCACTATGCCGTTAAATTAATTTCAGCCACCCGCTTTCCTGCCCGTTATGGTCTTGAATCCTTGGTTGGCTTAATCAGCTTTGGCGCCAGCCCGCGCGCCAGCATTGGTCTCATTGAAGGTGCGCGTGCGCTGGCCTTACTGCGGGGGCGCGATTACGCCTTGCCGCAAGACTTGGCCAACTTGGTGCCCGACATCCTCCGGCATCGTTTGGTTTTGTCTTACACCGCATTGGCTGCAGGAAAAACTGCCGACAGCCTCATTCAAGACATCATGAAAGCGGTACCCATGCCAGACCAACCGCTGGAAGCGCATGTCCGCTGAAGCACTGCTACAGCAACTAGAGTGGACGGTGTTACGCCGTCTGGATGGTTTGCTGCAAGGCGATCACAAAACCTTGTTCAGAGGTTCTGGCTTGGAGCTGGCTGACCTGCGTGAATACCAAGCGCATGACGATGTCCGGCACATCGATTGGAATGTCACGGCACGCATGCAAACGCCTTTTGTGAGGGAGCACCAAGAAGACCGCGAAATCAGTGCGTGGTTTTTGTTGGACTTGAGTGGCTCGATGGACTTTGGCAGCAACAGCCAAACCAAGCGACAAGTCATGATGAATTTTGTAGGCGTGATGGCCAAGCTGCTGATGAAGCGAGGCAATCGAATTGGTGCCTTGATTTTGAACCCAGCCGAACCCGATGGTTTCAAACACATTCCGGCACGCATGGGCAGGCGCCATTTGCTGCATGTGCTGCATGTTTTAGAAACTTCGCCGTCAACCCAACAAGCCCATCAAACATCCTTGAACGAATGGCTAACCCGAGCCAACGGCCTGCTCAAACGCCGCGCCAGTGTGTTTGTGGTGTCAGACTTTATGGGCGCCTTTAATTGGGCCGCCGA
Organism: Singulisphaera sp. GP187; assembly: GCA_943327965.2. Taxonomy (GTDB): domain Bacteria; phylum Pseudomonadota; class Gammaproteobacteria; order Burkholderiales; family Burkholderiaceae_C; genus Limnohabitans_A. The sequence continues at coordinate 876 of CALPYQ020000041.1, read as the reverse complement.
ATTGAGCGCACTGGGCCGCAGGCACGACACGGTGGCGGCCCGCCTGTTTGATCCTGCCGAAATGAATCTGCCCAATGCGGGCCTCATGTTGCTTCAAGATTCAGAAACATCGGAGCAACTGCTACTGGACACCACCAACACCAAGTTTAGAAATCGATACGCTGAATTGGTTCAAGAACGCGAACAGCAACTGGCCACTTGTTTTGCACAAGCAGGTGTCGATGCATTGGAACTTTCCACCAGCGATGACTTGGCCAGTGCCCTGCTGCAGTTTTCAGAATTGAGAAAACGGAGGGTCTGGCGTGCCTGATCTAAGTTCTCTCCAATTCTTATGGCCCTTGATGTTGTACGCCTGCATTGGCGTGCCTGTGTTGGCCATCATTTACAGCTACAAAACCAAAAAGTTTCCGCCACTGTTTTTGGGCTTGGGATTGCTGCTGCTTTGCACAGCCTTGGCACGTCCACAAACAGTCATGATGACGCCATTGCGTGAAGCCACAGTCATGCTGGTGCTTGACACCTCTGGCAGCATGCGGGCCAAAGATTTAAAACCCTCACGCATTGAGGCCGCTCAACAAGCCGCTCAACAGTTCATTCAAGACAAGCCCAGCCGATTGCGGGTGGGCGTGGTCACGGCAGCGGGTACGGCTGCCTTGGTTCAGGCACCCACCGAAGAACGAGATGCACTGTTAAAAGCTTTGGACTATTTGCCCCTGCAATACGGCTCAGCTTTGGGCACAGGCCTGTTGGTTTCTTTGGAAGCGCTTTTGCCTGGTGCAGGCATTGATGCCCAAAAAATTATCAATGAAGCTTCTGACATGGGCGGTGCTAAAAAAAAATCTGACCTTGGTCAATCATTGGACGATAAAAATAAAG
>CALPYQ020000040.1 GCA_943327965.2 Singulisphaera sp. GP187 | reverse complement strand
TTTGAAGCCATTGCGCTGGCCATGAAAACTGACGACTTGCTGCGCAAGACATTGCTGTCTCGCGTACAAATGTTTTTCTACGCAGGTGCCGCCTTGGCACAACCAATTTGGGACAGCTTGTACGAATCACAAGAGCGCGAAATTGGCCAACGCATTGTCATGAGCACGGGCCTTGGCATGACAGAGTCGGGGCCCTTCGGCATTTTTGTCACCAACCCCAATGTACGCGCAGGCGATTTAGGCGTACCCACACCTGGCTTGGAATTGAAGCTGGTCGACATGGGCGGCAAAACTGAAGTGCGCTATCGTGGGCCCAACATCACACCCGGCTATTGGCGCAATGTCGAAGAAACTCAAAGTGCCTTTGACGATGAAGGATTCTTCTGCACCGGCGATGCCGTGAAATGGATCGATGAAACTGATGTGCATTTGGGCTTGAAGTTTGATGGCCGAATCGCAGAAGATTTCAAATTGGCCACGGGTACGTTTGTCAGCGTGGGCCCTTTGCGAGGCAAGATCATTGCCGCCGGTGCGCCTTACATTCAAGACGTGGTGCTGACAGGCATCAACTTGAAAGAAGTAGGTGCCATGGTATTTCCAACACCGGCTGTGCGTGCACTCAGTGGTTTAGCAGCCGATGCACCCTTAGCGGATGTATTGGCCAGCGCACCTGTGTTGGCCCAATTTCAAAAGGTCATTGACGAGCTGGCCCAAACAGCGACCGGCAGTGCCAATCGAATTGCACGCATGTGCTTGTTGTCCGAGCCGCCCACCATCGACAAGGGTGAGATCACCGACAAAGGCTCAATCAATCAACGTGCGGTTTTGTCACATCGCGCAGACACTGTGGCTGCTTTGCATGAAGACCGATTGCACTTCATCCTCAAGCCCAACGCTTAATTTTGAAAGACACACCATGAGTCAAGCTGGATTTTTCAACGCCTTCGAAGACGTGTGGATGCACGAGGGGGTTCGTACCCCGATGGTGGATTACTGTGGTGCTTTGGGCCATGTTTCACCCACCGACATGGGCATCAAAGCAGCACGCGAAGCACTCAAACGGGCAGACATTCCGGCCAAAGACATTGGCTCTGTTCTGACCGGCAATATGGCGCCTGGCGACTTTGACCAGTTCTTTTTGCCACGGCATATTGGTTTGTATGCAGGTGTGCCCGTCGAAGTGCCTGCCCTCATGGCACAACGTATTTGCGGCACAGGTTTTGAGCTGTTTCGCCAAGCGGGTGAGCACATTCAATCGGGTGCTGCGCAAGCCGCATTGGTGGTGGGAACAGAAAGCATGACACGCAACCCCATCGCCGCGTTTGATCACCGAACAGGTTTTAAATTGGGCTCACCTGTTGGCTTCAAAGACTACATGTGGGAAGCCCTCAAGGATCCAGCCGCCGGAATCAACATGATTCAAACGGCTGAAAACTTGGCCAAGAAATACAGCATCTCGCGCGAAGACGTGGATGCGTTTGCTTCTGAATCATTTGCCAAAGCTGTTGCGGCGCAACAGTCCGGATTTTTGGCTGGCGAAATAGTGCCTGTGATCACAGAGAAGTTTGAACTCGAAGGCTACAAGCCCCGAGGCATTAAGCTGCAAGGCAAAGTGACTGAAGTTGCGCATGACACGCACCCCCGAATTTCACCTGCAGATGTTTTGGCCAAATTGCGCCCTGTGTACGAAGGTGGCGTACAAACTGGTGGCAACAGTTCAGCGTTGGTGGATGCGGCTGCGGCTTGCGTGGTCACTTCTGGCGCCTATGCCAAGGCCAATGGCAAAAAACCTTTGGCGCGCGTGGTGGCTGCGGCTGTGGCCGGCGTCCCACCCGAAATTATGGGCATTGGCCCTGCCCCCGCTATTCGCTTGTTGCTGGCACGCACCGGCTTGAAACTTTCAGACATTGGCCGCTTTGAAATCAATGAAGCCCAAGGCGCACAGACTTTGGCTGTCGGCCGTGAGTTGGGTCTCGACCTCAGCTTGCTGAATGTCAACGGCGGTGCGATTGCATTGGGTCACCCACTGGCTGCAACCGGTGTACGCCTCACCATCACTTTGGCACGCGAGTTGGCACGCAGCGGCAAACGCTATGGCATTTCAAGTGCTTGTGTGGGCGGCGGTCAAGGCATTGCCTTGCTCATCGAGAACCCCAACATTTGAAAACAATTATTTGTCATTTATTTCGTTCCAAATTATTCAAGAGGACAACATGAACATTCAAGGCATGAGCGCATTGGTCACCGGCGGTGGCTCTGGACTGGGTGAAGCAACTGCGCGTGAATTGGCACGACTGGGCGCCAAAGTGGCTGTGCTCGATTTGAACTTGGACAACGCACAAAAGGTTGCGGCCGACATTGGCGGCATTGCCATTCAGTGCGATGTCACCAACGCAGCCAGCATGGAGAATGCAGTGGCTGAAGCGGCCAAAGCTCACGGGGGCGCGCGCATCCTGATGCAAATTGCCGGTATCGGTACGGCCAAACGCATCGTGGGCAAAGATGGCAACCCCGCCCCTTTGGAAGACTTTGCCAAGGTCGTCAACGTCAACTTGATAGGCACCTACAACGCCGCTCGCGTATTTGCAGCCGCTTGTGCCAAGCTAGACCCCATGGAAGACGGCGAACGCGGCGCCATGGTGTTCACAGCTTCTGTGGCTGCATTTGATGGCCAAGTAGGCCAGCAAGCCTACAGCGCATCCAAAGCAGGCGTGGCCGGTATGACGCTGCCAATGGCGCGAGATTTGGCGCAACATGGCATCCGCGTTTGCACCATCGCCCCAGGTATTTTTGCAACGCCTTTGTTGAAAACATTGCCTGAACCCGTACAAGCCTCTTTGGCCGCCAGCATTCCTTTCCCTTCACGCTTGGGCAAACCAGAAGAGTTTGCGCAATTGGCGGCGCACATTGTGAGCAATGGCCACCTGAACGGCGAAGTCATTCGCTTGGACGGTGCACTGCGCATGTCACCGCGTTAATTGCACGAAAGAAATCCATGAGCAAAACAGTTGTCTATGAAGTTCAAGTGATGTTCGGTGACTGCGACCCCGCAGGCATTGTCTTCTTTCCTAATTTTTCTAAATGGATGGACGCTTCATCGCTTCATTTTTTTGTGAAGTGCGGCGTTCAACCTTGGCGCGAGTTGGTCAAAACCACCGGCATTATTGGCACACCGTTGTTAGAAATTAACACCAAATTTATTCGCCCAGCCACCTACGGTGAAACGCTTCAAATTCACACCAGTGTGCAAGAGTGGCGTGAGAAAACTTTCACCCAAAAACATGTGGTGATGCGCGGCGATACGGTGCTTTGCGAAGGCACTGAGGTCCGAGCTTTTTGCATCAAGCACCCCGACGATCCAGATCGCATCAAGGCCATTCCCATTCCGGCCGACATTAAAGCCTTGTGCAGCTGAAGCAGCCATTTAAGCCAATTTCTTCACCAACCCAAAAGGAGACACGCATGACAAACCGTCGAGATTTTTTACAAACCACCATCGGAGCAGCCATCATGGGCAGCACCGCTTTTCAACAAGCTTGGGCGCAAAGTGGTTTGCCCATTGAACAAGTGAAAGTGCTGTACGGCTTTCCTCCTGGCAGCTCAGGTGACATTTGTGCGCGCCGAGTTGCAGAGAAGTTTTTGGGAACCACCTATAGCAAAAACGCCGGCGTCATTGACAGCCGCCCTGGCGCTGGCGGTCAAATTGCTTTGAATCTTTTGAAGAGTGCGCCTGCGGATGGTTCCGTCTTGGCCATGACGCCTTTTTCAGCCATTTCGCTTTACCCCCACATCTTCAAGAATTTGCAGTACAAGCCTTTTGAAGACTTCACACCCGTTGGCACCAGTTCCATGATTCACCACGGCTTTGCGGTGGGCCCCATGGTGCCAGCATCGGTCAAAAATGTGAAAGACTTTGTGGCTTGGGCCAAGGCCAACCCAGCACAAGCCAGCTACGGCTCGCCTGCTGCAGGCTCTACGCCTCACTTCATTGGCGCCTTGTTGGGTCTCAATCAAAACTTTGAGTTCAAGCACGCACCTTACCGCGGTTCTGTGCCAGGTGTCACCGATGTGGTGGGCGGTCAAATTGCCTGCATGTTCACACCCCACGGCGACTTCATTGCAAACCACAAGGCCGGCAAGATGCGCATTCTGGCAACCTCCGGCAAAACACGTTCACCTTTTGTGCCCGACGTTGCCACCTTTGCGGAACAAGGTTTTCCAGAATTGACCGTTGAAGAATGGTTTGGCTTTTATGCACCAGCCAAGACACCTGCCAATGTGATCCAAGCTGCCAATGCCGCCATCAATGCCGCGCTAAAAGACAAAGCCGTCCAAGATGCCTTGACCATTGTCGGCTTGATTCCTTTTGGCGGCACAGTTGCTGACCAGCTGAAGAGCTCCCAAGTTGAATTAGAACGTTGGGGCCCGCTGATCAAACGCATTGGCTTCACTGTCGACTCCTGATTCAAGACTTGACAGCACCCCACCCGAGAGCGTTTCTAGCTCTCGGGCCAATTCCCTTTTTGTTCTTCTGCCATGAGCCACTACCAGCCAAACATCCAAGACATGCATTTTGTTTTGTCCAAGGTGTTGAATGCGCCCGAACAACTCAAATCACTGCAAGCATTCAATGAGATCGACGATGACTTGGTTCATCAAGTGTTGGATGAGGCCGCCAAGTTTGTCGGTGAGGTTGTGGCGCCTTTGAACCGCGACGGTGATGAAATTGGCGCACAGTGGCAAGACGGCAAAGTAACCATGCCGCCTGGATTTCAAGCGGCTTACCAAATGTTTTGGCAGGCAGGATGGCCGGCGCTGTCAGCAGCTACCGAAGACGGTGGCCAGGGTTTGCCCTCCGTGTTGGAGATCATGCTTTACGAAATGCTGTCAGGCGCCAATCATGGTTGGACCATGGCGCCTGGTTTGCTTCATGGTGCTTATGAATGCATCAAACACTACGCAAGCCCTTCCATCAAAGAAACTTACCTGAGCAAAGTAGGCACCGGCGAATGGCTCGCCACCATGTGCCTCACTGAACCGCATGCCGGCAGTGATTTGGGATTGTCCCGCACCAAGGCGACGCTGCAAGCCGATGGTCGGTATGCATTGAACGGCACCAAGATTTTTATTTCTGGGGGTGAGCACGACCTCACAGACAACATTGTCCATTTGGTGTTGGCCCGCTTGCCCGATGCGCCAATGGGCCCCAAAGGTTTGTCACTCTTTTTGGTGCCCAAGTTTTATCCCGATGGTCAACGCAGTGCGGTTCATTGCGATCGCATTGAAGAGAAGATGGGCTTGCACGGCAGTCCCACTTGCGTGATGCGCTTTGACGATGCGCTTGCCGAGATCATTGGCGAACCTGGCAAAGGATTGAACGCCATGTTTGTGATGATGAACGCCGCACGTTTGCATGTGGCCATGCAAGGCATTGGCTTGTTAGATGCCGCTTGGCAAAAAGCCGACGCATACGCCAAAGAACGCCGGCAAATGCGCGCCCCCCTTTCCAAAGTTTCCAAAGTTTCCAAGGATTCCAACAAAGTTAAATCGGCAGCTGAAGCAGATTTCATCATTGCACATCCTGCCATCCGCCGCATCTTGGACACACAACGCTCTTGGGTCGACGGGGGCCGCGTACTGGCCTATCAAACAGCCGTTGAGCTAGACCGTATCAAGCATGCAGACAAAGACACCGCAGCCAAGGCCAACCGTTGGTGCGCCTTGGTCACGCCCGTGATGAAAGCCGCCTTCACACACCAAGCCTTTCACGGCGGCAGCGACTGTCTGCAAGTGTTTGGGGGACATGGCTATGTCCGAGAATGGGGCATCGAACAAATTGTTCGCGACGCGCGCGTTGCCATGATTTACGAAGGCACCAACGAAATTCAGGCCATCGATTTGTTGGTTCGAAAAATCATGTCTGATGGCGGCGCAAGCTTGAACCAGTTGCTGGATGACATGAAAGCAGACATCCAAACAGAAACGGCCGAGGCACATCAACTTCGCAAGTTGACACAAGAAATTGTTTTGGCTGCGCCGCAAGACCCCAGCTTGGGGCATCGCGTTGCCGACGATTATTTGCGTGCCATGGCCTTGGTACTGCTGCAATGGGCTTGGCGACGCATTGAGGCACAACTGAACAAAGACATGCCTCAATTAGAAGTGCGTTGGCTGTCGCCTGCAAAAGCTTTTCATCAATGGGTATTGCCCGAGTTTGCCATGCGCTGTCATATCATTCAGACACAATGTCAAACAGCCTAAAAACACCCACCCCCTCTGTCGACACTGTTGATACGAGTTACTTAGAAACCTTAATTGGTTACAACGCGCGCCGTGCTGCCTTGGCCGTCATTGCCCAATTTTTGGAACGCATGGCGGTCTATGACTTAAAGCCCGTTGATTTTTCGGTCATGTCAGTCATCGTGCACAACCCTGGCGTCACTTCGCGCCAACTGTGCGCCGCCCTGAATATCTTGCCGCCCAACTTGGTGGGCTTGGTTCAATCACTTGAGTCGCGAGGATTGATTGAACGTCTGCCCCACCCTCACGACGGCCGCGCCATGGGTTTGCACCCCACCGATAAAGGGCAACAACTCATGCTGCAAGCCGAAGCCACAGCCTCCGAGCTAGAAATGCGCATTGGGTCTAAACTTACGCCTAACCAAGTTCAAACCTTGGTTACTTTGTTGCAAAAAATCTACCTCTAAGGGTGACATGTCAATGCGCCCAAGAGACACCTTTTGGGAGATACGCCCTTGTCACATTCAAGCTTTCCTTCATTGGCAGAAACTCTGCCGGTCGATGCCGAACATGCCGTCTTGATTGGCCGCATTTGGGTCCCTGGTGAAGGTCCCTATTTGGTCAAAGTGAATGCATCGGAAACCACCGATTTGTCCAGCTTGGCACTCACCAGCAGTGACTTGATGGAACTAGAAAATGTGGCAGCTCGCGTTCAAAACCACAGCGGCAAAACTTGGTCCACTGCAGCGCTATGGAACAACACAGATCCAAAGCATCGCAACGAACAACAAGCATGGTTTCTGGCCCCTAACGATTTACAAGCCATCAAAGCCGCTGGCGTGACCTTTGTGGCCAGCATGCTCGAGCGCGTCATAGAAGAGCAAGCACGCGGTGACGCTGGCAAAGCAGAAAGTGTCCGAAAAGCTGTCATCAACGTCATTGGCGACAACCTGCGCAACGTGAAGCCCGGTTCTGCGCAAGCCATGCAACTCAAAGAAGTGCTTGTGGCGCAAGGCGTTTGGTCCCAGTACCTCGAAGTGGGGATTGGCCCCGACGCAGAAATTTTTACCAAGTCCCAAGCGATGAGCGCTGTGGGTTCTGGCTTTGATGTGGGTTTGCACCCAGGCAGCTCGTGGAACAACCCTGAACCAGAAATTGTGCTGGTCATCAACTCGGCGGGACACGTTGTGGGTGCCGCCATGGGCAACGATGTCAACCTGCGCGACTTTGAAGGCCGCAGCGCTCTGCTTTTGGGCAAAGCCAAAGACAACAATGCCAGCTGCGCCATTGGCCCCTTCATTCGGTTGTTTGATGACAACTACAGCATTGACAGTGTGCGCAGCACCCACCTGAGCATGGCGGTGCATGGACCCGAGGGCTTTGTCATGCAGGGTAGCAGTTCACTCAACCAAATTAGCCGTGACCCCTTGGACTTGGCGGCGCAGGCCATTGGCCCCTACCACCAGTACCCGGATGGCCTGGTGTTGTTCTTGGGCACCATGTTTGCACCCACGCAAGACCGCCACGGCCCCGGCCAAGGCTTTACCCACGTGGTGGGCGATACCGTGGCCATCACCACACCGCAATTGGGCACGCTTTTTAACCGGGTGACCACCTCGGACCAAGCGCCGGCATGGACTTACGGAATTCGTGCACTGATGCAAGATTTGGCCAAGCGCCCTGGAAAATGATGCCTGCATCTTGAGATGCTGCGGACCCTTTCAGGTGCGCAAGCTCTAGTCCACTGGCATAATCCAAGACTTAGCCGGTCTTGAACCGGCATTTCTTTGACTTCAGACCTCACACGTCACACCCTCCTCACACTATCAAGGACCCCCTTCATGATCACGACAACCACAGGCCTGCAATACGAAGACACCGTGGTCGGCGACGGCGCCGAAGCCACCAAGGGCCAAACGGTCACTGTTCACTACACCGGCTGGCTTTACAAAGATGGCGAAAAAGGTGCCAAATTTGATTCCAGCAAAGACCGCCGCGACCCCTTCCAATTTATCTTGGGCGCAGGCATGGTCATCCGAGGTTGGGACGAAGGCGTGGCGGGCATGAAAATCGGTGGTGCACGCACCCTGATCATCCCTTCCGACTTAGGCTACGGTTCACGCGGCGCGGGCGGCGTCATTCCCCCCAATGCCACCCTCCAATTCGACGTCGAATTGCTCGGTTTGTCTTGATCTGATGCAAGCTCATTTGGCGCATGGCCAAATGGGGCTTGAAATCTTTCAAAACGCCCCCAAGTTTGGGGCGTTGTCATTTATTGCGGATGCATTTCATGTCTGATTCCAGCTCACAAAACACCACCCCTCCCAACGCCAACCCTGGCGCTCCAAACGTCATGTCTGCCGCAGAAGCTTTGGCATCTGCCGCAGCAGCGATGGGTTCTGACTCCCAAGCGCCTCAAGCGGCAGCCACGCAAGACCCTCTGGCCGACGCGCAAGCCGAGCTTGCCAATGTCAAGGCCCAAAACGCCACCTTGGCTGATCAATACCTTCGCGCCCAAGCTGACGTGCA
>CALPYQ020000039.1 GCA_943327965.2 Singulisphaera sp. GP187 | reverse complement strand
GAAAAAATCACCATGCTGACCGCCTACGACGCCACATTTGCGGCGGTGGCCGATGCGGCTGGCGTTGAGTGTATTTTGGTCGGTGATTCATTGGGCATGGTCTGCCAAGGTCTGTCTAGCACGGTGGGTGTCACGCTAGAGACCATGCGCTATCACGTGGAGTGTGTCACCCGCGGCATTCGCAAGGTGCAAGGGACGGCCTGGATTTTGGGTGACTTGCCATTTGGCAGTTACCAAGAATCCAAAGAGCAAGCCATTCGGAGTGCAACCGTTTTAATGCAAGCAGGCGCCCACATGGTCAAGCTCGAAGGTGGCGGTTGGACCACCGAGTTGGTGCATTTTCTGGTGGAACGTGGCATTCCAGTGGCTGCGCATTTGGGCCTCACGCCCCAAACGGTTCACAGTTTGGGAGGCTACCGCGTTCAAGGACGGGGTGATGACGCCGCCCAAAAACTTCGGCAAGAAGCACTGGCCTTGCAAGACGCTGGTGCCAGTATGCTAATTCTTGAAATGGTGCCCGAACCTTTGTCAACGGCCTTGACCCTTGAACTGCCCACTTGCCACACCATTGGCATTGGCGCCGGCAATGGCACTGCGGGCCAAGTGCTGGTGATGCACGACATGTTGGGTATCAACTTGGGGAAAAATCCCAAGTTTGTGCATAACTTCATGGACGGCCAAAGCAGTGTGCATGAAGCCATGCGGGCTTATGTGGCGGCAGTCAAAAACGGAACGTTTCCCAATAACGAAAAACACGCTTGGGTCTAACACCATGCAAGTGGTTCACAACATTGCCGATTTGCAAGCGGTGCTGGCAGGCGCAAGTTTGCGAGCCTTTGTGCCCACCATGGGCAACTTGCATCAGGGTCATTTGGACCTGATTCAAATGGCCAGACAACAAGTGGATGCGCGCGCAAAGTCGGGTGGCAAAACTGTGGCCAGTATTTTTGTCAATCGGTTGCAGTTTGCACCGCATGAAGATTTTGATGCCTATCCACGAACGCTAGAAAACGACTGTGCTTTGCTAGAAGCCAATGGCTGCGATGTGGTGTTTGCGCCTGCTGAAAAAGACCTGTATCCCGAGCCGCAAGTTTTTAAAGTTCATCCACCCACCGAGGTGGCCGATATTTTGGAAGGTGAATTTCGCCCTGGGTTTTTTGTGGGCGTGAGTACCGTGGTCCACAAGTTGTTCAACATTGTCCAGCCCAACTTGGCGGTCTTTGGAAAGAAGGACTACCAGCAGCTCATGGTGATCCGGCGCATGGTGACGCAAATGGCTTTGCCCATTGACATCTTGGGTGGCGAAACTCGACGTGCCGCAGATGGCCTTGCGCTCAGCTCACGCAATGGCTATCTCAGTGAGTCTGAACGCTTAGAGGCTGTTCAACTTTCATGGGCATTGAAAACCTTGGCTGCCGCTGCCCGTGAAGGAAGCGCCAATGGCCATCTCGATGTGCCCGCATTGGAAGCTGCAGCCATGCAGAGTCTAAAAGAACGCGGCTGGCAGCCAGATTACCTCACGGTGCGTTTGCAACACGACCTCTCGCCCATCAATGGGCCTTGCCAACAACCCATGGTGGTGTTGGGGGCAGCCAAATTGGGCAAAACCCGCTTGATAGATAACTTAGAAGTTTGAACCTGGGTTCAAATTATTCGGGCAGTACCAACTGGCCTCTTAAAGAGTGCGACATGGCGGCGTCAATTTTGATGTCAACCATCTGACCCACCAATCGCATGCCATTGGGTCCAGCGGGAAAGTTGACCACCCGATTGCATTCCGTTCGGCCTGCCATTTCGGTGGCATCTTTGCGTGCAGGGCGCTCTACCAAAATACGCTGCACGGTACCTAAGCGGCTATCGCCAATGCGCTTCACATTGGCTTCAATGGTGGCTTGTAAATGGTGCAAGCGCTTGAGTTTGACCTCGTGCGGTGTGTCGTCGTGCAAATTGGCAGCGGGTGTGCCAGGGCGAGGACTGAAGATGAAGCTGAAACTGGTGTCATAGCCCACATCGTCGATGAGCTTCATCATTTTGTTGAAGTCTTCCTCGGTTTCACCGGGGAAGCCCACAATGAAGTCGCTGCTCATGGCCATGTCGGGCCTAATGGCGCGCAGTTTGCGGATGGTGCTTTTGTATTCCATTGCGGTGTAGCCGCGTTTCATGGCCATGAGAATTTTGTCCGAGCCGTGTTGCACGGGCAAGTGCAAGTGGCTGACCAACTTGGGCACCTTGTCGTATGCTTCAATCAGCCGTTGGGTAAATTCGTTGGGGTGGCTGGTGGTATAGCGAATGCGCTCAATGCCTGGCATGTCGGCCACGTATTCAAGCAGCAAAGCAAAGTCGGCTATTTCGGCGGTGTCGCCCATTTTTCCGCGGTAAGCATTGACGTTTTGGCCCAGCAAAGTAATTTCGCGTACGCCTTGCTCGGCCAAGCCTGCCACTTCGACCAACACGTCTTCAAAGGGTCGGCTGACTTCTTCGCCGCGGGTATAGGGCACCACGCAATAACTGCAATATTTGCTACAACCTTCCATGATGGACACAAAGGCCGTGGGGCCGTCCATCTTGGCGGGAGGCAAGTGATCAAACTTTTCAATTTCGGGAAATGAGATGTCGACTTGCGGCCGTTTTTTGGCACTGCGAGCAGCCAACAGTTCGGGCAGGCGGTGCAAGGTTTGCGGGCCAAACACCACGTCGACATAAGGCGCACGTTTGATGATGTCAGCACCTTCTTGGCTGGCCACGCAGCCCCCAACACCAATTAAGACACCGCGTTCTTTGAGGTGTTTGACGCGGCCCAAATCGCTGAACACTTTTTCTTGCGCGCGTTCACGAACCGAGCAGGTGTTGAACAAAATGAGGTCGGCTTCTTCGACGTCCTGGGTGGGCTCATAGCCCTCGGCGGCCTTCATGACATCGGCCATTTTGTCCGAGTCGTACTCGTTCATTTGGCAACCGAAGGTTTTGATGAATACTTTTTTGCTCACAAGAGACTCCAAGCGGTGACTGGTTTATATCCAGGGGCTGGTGGAAGGTGCGCGCCGTTGCGGCGCGCAAGTTAGACATGGATTATCGCAGGCTCTGCAAAGGCCTTGGAAACTCAATTTTCATTGGGTTTTTGAAAGAACATGGGGTAGTGACGTTGGACCACGGCGCCGTCCAAGGCCCAAGTTTTGCACTTGCCCACAAAATGGGGTGGCGTGGTGGGCGTTTCTTCCGGAATGCCCGCTTGTTCTTTTCTAAATTGGATGGCATGGGGGATGGTTTGAAAAGCAGCGGTGGCCATGTTGAACAACATTTCACGCAAATGGGTACAACCCTCAACACCGCCAATGTGCGCATCAATGGTTCTTCGCCATCCTGCGCCCAAGGTGCAGCCAATTAAACGGTGCATGCCTGTAGGTGCTTGATCGCATTCGGGGTGTGGGGTGTGCGCCATGTCAGTCAGCACATCGTGAATTTTCAATTGGTCGTCCACTGTCAAGCGAATGCTAAGGCCATGAATGGGTGCACCCGCCAACTTAGGGCCTTGGCTTGGAATGATGAAGGGATACGTTTTGACGTCGGTCAGCGCAGCTTCAATGTCCCATAAACCGTCCTCTCGCTCAAAGCCAGAATAGACAACGGTTCGCGTATGCGACAGCTTGCGGGGGGAGTGGGGTGGGAGTGCCAATGTCTGCCTCTTCAATTCAGATTCAATGCCCCGATTATCGATTTGAAATGGAGACGCGCTCAATTTAGTTGTGACCGCTTGTTGTCAAGCGTCAAGGTGCTTAATTGTTCTATTGACAGGACAATTGCCCCGTGAGAATATCTTTGGCATTCTTTTGAACTATTAGGTCGCTATGGAACAGTCTGATAAAACCGCCCGCCAATTGTTTGAACATGTGCAGGCCAATCCCACGCGCAAGCGCTTTGGTTTCGGCAAAGTGCCGGCCTTGATTAACATCGATTTGCAAAAGGCATACACCTGTGTTGGTGAGTTTGCGACAGCTTACGAAACTGACCCCAAGCAGCTGGACTACGTCAACCAGTTGGCCGAAGTTTTTCGCACCAAAGGTTTTCCGGTAGTCTGGACTTATGTGGCTTACATGGATTCCGGCGAGGACTGCGGGGTATGGGGCACGCGCACCAACACCCCAGACTCCTTGCAAAATATCAAAGTAGGCAGCCGCCGTGCTGAGTTTGACGATCGCTTGGTCATTGACCGCAAGCGCGACATCATCATCAACAAGCGCATGGCCTCTACATTTTTTGAGACCAACTTAGGCTCCATTTTTACCTACCACGGTGTCGACACGTGTGTCATTACGGGTGGCTCCACTTCGGGTTGCGTTCGCGCCACGGTGGTTGACAGTCTGCAGCGCAGCTTCAGAACCATTGTGCCCATTGAGTGTGTGGCCGACAAACACGAATCGCCGCACTTTGCCAATCTGTACGACATGATGCTCAAATACGCCGATGTCCTGACCATTGCCGAAACCTTGGACCAGTTGGGCAAAGTGCCCGCCAAAGGGTCGGCAGCATGAGTAGCGCTACCCAAGCGCCAGCAACCCAGCGCGATCCGGGGTTTTACGACTACCTGCCCTACAACAACCGGCCCGTAATTAAATGGCCTAATGGTGCACGCGTGGCATTTTGGGTGGCACCCAATGTCGAGTTTTATGAACTCAATCCACCGCGCAATCCTGCACGTGCACCTTGGGCAAGACCTGCGCCCGATGTCTTGAATTATTCTTATCGCGACTATGGCAACCGCACCGGATTTTGGCGCATGCTCGATGTCATGAAGCGCTGCAACATGCGCGGCAGTGTGTCACTCAATGTTGCCATGTGCGACCATCACCCCGAAGTGATCAAAGCCTGCGCAGACGAAGGCTGGGAGTTTTACTCTCACGGTACTTACAACACGCGTTATCTGATGGGCATGAACGAGACGCAAGAGCGTCAAGTCATTCAAGATTCCATCGACACAATTTACAAACACACCGGCCAAAAGTTAGATGGTTGGTTGGCCCCCGCCTTGACCTACACACCCAACACCATGGATTTGGTGGCCGACATGGGCCTGACCTATGTGTGCGATTTGTTTCACGATGACCAGCCCGGCCCCGTCAAGGTCAAGAAGGGCAAGCTCACCAGCATGCCTTACTCTTTGGAAATGAACGACACCATTGTCTACAACGTCAATTTGGTCTCGCCGCGCCGCTATGGCGACATCATCAAACGCCAGTTTGATCGACTGTACGAAGAGGGTGAGCATTCCGGCACAGTCATGTGCATTCCACTGCACCCCTACCTGATTGGTCAGCCTTACCGATTGGCGGCTTTTGAGGAAGCTTTGGCTTACATCACGGGTCACGAAAAAGTGTGGTTGGCCACAGGCCGCGAAATTGCGCACTACTACAACGAACACTATCACGCAGCTTTTATGGCAGCGGGACAAACTGTGGGAGAGGCACCATGAGCGCCCCAATTTCTGCCAGCAAGCCGCTGCCCGACGATTACCTTGAATACCCCCTGCGCCGTTATGGCATGGACCATGAGCGTTACGAATGGTCCATGTTGCCCCAACGCAAAAAGGTGGTGTGGCCCCACAACGCCCGCATTGCCTTGTGGGTGGTGCCTGCCCTAGAGTGGTTTCCTTTGAACATGGCGGGTGTGCCCTTCAAGCCACCAGGCGCCATGCAAACAGCCTATCCAGATTTTCGCCATTACACATTGCGCGACTATGGCAACCGCGTGGGCATTTACAGAATCATGAAAGCGCTGCAACAGCATGGCATTCCTGCCACAGTGGCCGTCAATGCTGCCGTGGCTGTGCGCTACCCCGCCTTAATTGAGCAGTGCAACCAGCAGGGCTGGGAAATCATGGCCAATGGGTTGGACATGGACCACTTGCACCATGGTGGATTGTCTGCCGATGAAGAAAAGAAATGGGTCGATCAAACTTTGAGCATCTTGCGCAAAGCCAGTGGTCAAGCTGTGCGTGGTTGGTTGTCGCCAGCCAAGTCCGAGTCCTTTAATACGCCCGACATCTTGGCTGCGGCTGGCTTGGACTATGTGTGCGATTGGGTCAACGATGACATGCCGTACCCCATGCACACCACCAGCAAAACACTCGTGGCCATGCCGCATCCCATTGACATTGACGACTACACCATCTTGGTCAACAACCACCACACCGAAAATGATTTCCGCGATCAATTGATTGACCATTTCGATGTGTTGTACAAAGAGTCCGCCACGGAAGGTGGGCGCATCATGCCCATTTCTTTGCACCCCTGGGTCATTGGTCAGCCCTACCGCATCAAGGCTTTGGAAGATGCGCTGGCACACATCATGAGCCACAAGGGCGTATGGGCAGCCACTGGCTCGCAAATTCTGGACGCTTGGCAACCCCAAGCGGCTTGAAGGATGACCCCGCAATTGTCCATGGCTGGACACGAGCGTATTGCATACTCTGCGCTGCCCAACCGCGCACCTTTGCACTGGCCTGATGGTGCGCGCGTTGCCTTGTGGGTTGCACCCAATATTGAACATTACGAGTACTTGCCAGCGCAAGTGAGGGTGCGCAACCCATGGCCGCGTGTGCCTCACCCAGATATTTTGGGCTATGGCCTTCGAGACTACGGCAATCGTGTGGGCGTATGGCGCTTGATGGATTTGTTTGATGCCTTAGAGCTGCCCATCACGGTGTCTTTGTCGATGTCGGTGTTGGACATGTACCCAGATTTGGCAGAAGCCATGATGAAGCGGCAATGGGAGTTCATGTCGCATGGCCTGTACAACACGCGCTACCACTGGAACATGTCTGAAGAAGAAGAGCGTGCAGCCATTGAGGTGTGTCAGGACATTCATCAGCGGCACACAGGGCAGCGTTTAAAAGGCTGGTTTTCTCCGGCAGCTTCTAACACCCTTCGTACGCCCGATTTGGTAGCTGAAAGTGGCATGCAGTACTTGTGTGACCTCTACCACGATGATCAGCCCACCCCCGTTCAGGTGCGGCAAGGTGAACTGACGTCATTGCCTTACTCGATGGAAATCAACGACAGCATTGCTTGGCGGCGGGGTCAAGAGGCCGATGCTTTTGCACAAAAAATCATCGATGAATTTGAGGTCTTGTATGAAGAAGGCGCTGTGCACGGGCGCGTGATGAATGTGGCTGTTCATCCCTTCATCATGGGGCAACCTCACAGAATTGGCGCCTTGGCCAAGGCGCTTGAGTACATTCGCAGCCATGAGGGCGTGTGGTGCGCCACGGGCTCACAAATCGTCGACTGGTATCGACAACAACAAAGCAAGGACACGCCATGAGCGCACCCAAAGACTACATCCGTGATTTCATGAGCGAACCCGTCATTGACGCCAAGGGCGCGGCCTTGGTCATCATCGACATGCAATACGCCACGGGTTCCAGAGAAGGTGCCTTGGGCCGAACCTTGAAAGCGCAGGGCTCATCCTTAGGTGACTACCGCTTTGCGCGCATCGAGCACTCGGTGCTGCCTAGAACACTGGATTTGCGCAAGCACTTTCATCAGATTGGACAACCCGTCATTCATGTGACCTTGGGCGCTGCTTTGCCCGATGCCAGCGATGCTCCAAGGCACATGCGCAAGTTGCTGGCCAGTTGCAACAACTATGTAGGCAGTCCCGATCATGAAATATTGGCTGAACTCAAGCCAGTACCTGGTGAGCATGTGGTCCGTAAAACCACGGTGGGCGCTTTTGCCTCGACATCCATCGACAGCTTGCTTAGATCATTGCACGTCGATCAAATTTACATGGCAGGTGTGTCGACCAACATGTGTGTTGAAAGCACAGCGCGTGAGGCAGCCGACCGAGGTTACCAAGTTAGCTTGGTGGAAGACGCATGCGGCACCACATTTGAAGAACTGCATCAAGTGACCTTGCGCAATTTCCAAAGATTGTTTGGACGTGTCTGCTCAACGGCACAAGCGCTTGATGAACTGAAGGTGGCCGCATGACAACGGCAAAGAAAAAAATTCTGGTGGTGGTGCCCTTTGCCATGTCGCCAGAAAACCTGGCCCTCAGACAGGCGCAACTCAAGGGCATCGACTTGTCGCCCAATTTGGAATTTGAATTCAGAACCGTTAAAGCAGGTCCTGTGAATTATTCAAGCCATCACGATTTTGTCTTGGCCGATACGGCCAACTTTGAAGCTGGATGCCGTGCGCAAGACGAAGGCTTTGCCGCTGTGTGCATTGACACCATGAGCGATTCTGGTGTGGCGGCCCTGCGATCTGTCTTAGACATTCCCGTGTTTGGCCCAGGCAAAGTTTCCATGCTGGCAGCCTTGATGTTGGGCGACAAGTTTTCTATTTTGACCATGGCCAGTCGATGGAAGCCTTTGTATAAAAAAGCCTTGGACGAATTGGGTTTGCACCACAAGTGCGCTTCAGTGCGCGCCATTGAAATCACAACCGACAATCAAGCACTTTTGTCGGGCAAAGAAGAGGATGTGTTTCCGCTGTTGGAAAAAGCCGCTTACGAAGCCATTGAACAAGACGGCGCAGAGGTATTGATTTTGGGCTCTACCACCATGCACCAATCGCATGTGTACTTGAGCCAACGCTTGCCCGTGCCCGTGATCAATCCTGGACCTTTGAGTTACAAAATGGCAGAAGCTGCTTTGGGCTTGGGTTTGTCGCAAAGTCGAAAGGCCTATCCGCGCCCCATGCACCCTCGTTTGGACATGTTGCAAGACATGATGAGCGCAGCCCAACAATCGGTCAATCGCTCTTAATGTTGCCTTGTCCAGCTTGCGTTCTTTGGGAG